>JASJBF010000055.1 GCA_030066685.1 Kiloniellales bacterium
TCGCCTGCGGGCCGATCTCGAAGGCGACGCCGTAGTTGGCCAGGGTGAAGCCGTGGGTCAGGTCGTCGACGTCGTCGATGTTGGTGATGACGATCGTGACCTCGTCGCCCTGCTTGACCGTGAACTTCTCCAGGCTAAAGTTCGGCGCGACGGAGTGCATGTAGACCCGGACCTTGTCCTCCGCCTTGCGCACCACGTCAGCGGCGTCCTCCAGCTCGATGCCGTCCTCCTGGGCCCAGTTGCGCGCCTCCTCCCACATCGGGTCGTTGCGCTCCCAGACCGGCAGGGGATTGACGACATCGGCACGCACGATAATGCAGTCGTGCGGCTCGGCGAAGGTCGGCCCGTCGTGGACCACCTTCATCTCGTCGCCCGAGATGTCGATCAGCTGCTCGTTCTCGGGCTTCAACGGACCGACGTTGAGGAAGCGGTCCTTGGAGAACTTGTTCAGCGACACCAGCCACTTGCCGTCGGACTCCTTGGTCTCGCCCATGGAGCTGTGGTTGTGGCCGGGCTGGTACTGGACGTCGACCTTCTGGAGGATCGGGTCGACCGATTCGCCGTTGAAGGCCTGAATCGCCTTCTCCATGCTCCACTTGGCCACCTGGCTGTCCAGAAACAGGGTGGTGTAGCAGTTGCCCTTGTCGTCGAAGGCGGTGTGCAGCGGGCCGAGGCCTAGTTCCGGCTCGGCGACGATGCAGCCGCGCGGCTCGATCTTGTCGTCGAAGACATCGGGCAGCTTGGTCACGTCGATGACCGAGACCGTCGGCGAGAGCTTGCCGTTGATCACGACGTGCCGGCCGTCCGGGGCGGTGTTGCAGCCGTGCGGGCTGTTGGAGATCGGGATGTAGCGGGTGAAGGCCGAGCCCTTGCGGCCGTCGAGGACCGGCACGCCACTGATCTCCTCGGCCTCGCCATTGGCGACCGCGGCCTCGATGCGCTTGATGTCGAAGACCACCGCCCAGTCCTGCTCGTTGGCGGTCATCTCGGCCAGGGTGACGCCTTCCTCGCTGTTGTAGCAGGTCGAGAAGGCATAGAGGCCCTGGTAGTCGGCGTCGCAGTTGTCGAGGTTGCCGTCGACGATGACCTGCCAGGCGACCTCCATGCTGTCGCCGTCGAGCGCGGTGAAGACCGAGGCGTACTTCTCCGGGTCGTCGAGGATCTGCCCGTCGTTGGGAATCGGGATCCGATGCTCGCCGTTCGCGAAGATGTAGCCCGTGCGCGGGAACTTCTGCGGCCGCATGCCGTGGATGTCGGCGGCGTTGGGGATCTCGACGATCTTGTCGCACTTCATCACGTCGCAACGGATCCGGGCGACCCGGGTGTTGGCCTTGTCGTTGATGAAGAGATAGCGCCCGTCGTAGGTCCCGTCGGTGAAGGACATGTGCGGATGGTGGGCGTCGCCGTTGTGCCAGACCCCGCCGTGCGCGGCCAGGTATTCCCTGGTCTCGGGCAGCAGACCCTCGGTCAGGACCTTCAGGCTCTCGTTGGTCTGGCCCCAGCCTGTTGCCGAGCAGCGGTTGAAGACCGGGATCCGCATCAGCTCGCGCATCGAGGGGATCCCCAGGATGCGCACCTCGCCGGTCTGGCCGCTGCTCCAGAAGCCGTAGTACTCGTCCAGGTCGCCGGGTCCGACATGGGCCTCGGCCGCCTTCGCGGCTTTGGGCGCAAAGGCGCCGCCGCCCACGAGACCGCCGACACCGGCCGCCGCCGCCGCACCGCCCAGGCCGGCGAGGGTGGCGGCCTTCGCGGTTCCGCCGAGCAGGCCCCGTCGTGAGACCCCTTGCGCTTCCTTTTTCTGCTCCGTCATCTCTCTGCTCCTCTTCTTCGGCTTCCGCCGCTCAGATGGTTTCGGTCGTTCAACCCGGCATGAAGTCCGCCAGGGTCTTCGACGCTTCGGCCGCCACGGGCTTTGGCGTCGACAGGCTCTTCGAGGCCAAGGCCTCGCGGCGCTCGCGCTTGAGCCGCCGCTGGATCATCACCGGACAACGCTGGTCGTCCTGGTAGAGGGTCTGGCAGTGCAGGCAGTAGAGGCATTCGTTGGGATTGATCTGTCCCTCCGGGTGGATCGCCTGCACCATGCAGTCGTTGGCGCAACGCTGGCAGGGCGCGCCGCACTCGCGGTAGCGCTTCAGCCACTCGAACATCCGGATCCGGCCCGGGATGGCGAGGGCCGCGCCCAGCGGGCAAAGGTAGCGGCAGTAGAAACGCTCGATGAAAAGGCCGACGACCAGCAGGGCGACGGCGAAAAGGACGTAGGGCCAGCCGCGCTGGAACTTGAGCACGATCGCGGTCTTGAAGGGCTCGACCTCGGCCAGTTGCTCGGCCCAGGCCAGGGAGTGGAAGGAGACCCCGAAGAGCGCCAGGAAGATCATGTACTTGAGCGGCCAGAGGCGCTCGTGCAGCCACCACGGCACGCTGACCTGCGGAATCCGGACCAGCTTGGCGGCACGGTTCAGCAGTTCCTGCAAGGCGCCGAAAGGGCAGAACCAGCCGCAGAAGGGACCGCGCCCCCAGAACAGCAGCCCCATCGCAACCGCGCACCAGAGGATGAAGATCAGGGGCTCCATCAGGAAATAGTCCCAGCTGAAGTCCGTAATCAGCGCGTTGGAGAAGGTCATGACGTTGACGACGGAAAGCTGGGCGTTGGCGTAGAAGCCGAGACCGAAGAGCGTGAACACCAGGGTTCCGATCCGCAGGCCTTCGGTGAGCCGCGGCCGTCTCGCCACCCAGTTCTGCCAGAAGAACAGGACGGTCACGGCCGTCAACGCGACCGTCAGCACGACGATCTCGACGATCTTCTGGCGCCAGAGCCGCTGCCAGAGGGGACCCCCGGCCAGCCCCGGCGTCGCGGCTTCAGGCCCCTCTTCCGAAGTCTCCGCCGCGCCGGCGGGCTCCGCCTTGAAATACTTGTCGGGCGGGGTGTAGCTGAGGTCGAAGGTCAGGAAGGCCTTCTTCGTCGGTCCCGTGGCGCGCTGCACCAGAAGCTCGAGCCGCCAGGGCGCGGCCGGGTCGAAATTCATGTCCGCCGGAATCCGGAAGAGGTCGACCTCCTTGAGCTTCGGCGCGCCGGCCGCGGCGACTCTGCGCAGCCGCTTGTGCGTGCGGTCGCGGAAGCGGATCGAGCGGTCGCCCTGAATCACCTGGAAGCGGTCGAAGATCCCGCCGCGCACGTAGCCGGAGCCCTTGAAGGAATAGAGCCCCTGGGCGGCCAGCAGAATCGCCTGCTCGCCCGGCTTCAGGCGTTTCTGAAGGTTGGCGTACTCGGCCGCGCCGAGCAGGCTGCGGCCGATGCTCGGGATCGAGACCAGGGCGGCGAAGAGCTCGATGTAGGTCGCCTCGGGCCGGCCGTCTTCCGGGCGCTGCGCGGCCGCCAGGTCGCCCGACTGCTCGAAGGCCTGGTTGACGTCGCCGACCGTGAGCAGCAGGCGCCGCACGGAACCGTCGCCGGTCAGGCCGGTCCAGTCCTCGGCCCCGGTCACGCTCTCGTCGATGACCCGGCGCGGTCCCTCTGCGGTTTCGGCCAGCGGCTTCAAGCCACCCAAGCCATGGCGGCGCGACACCTTGATCGCGGCACGCAGGATGCTGTCGTCGATCACCATCACGGTGACGGTGGCGCCGCTCACGATATCGACCCGGTGATCGGAGGCCCCACGGACGAATGCGCCGACATCGAGGCCGACATAGCCCTCGATCACCGCCGTGATCTTCCGCTCCGGAATGCCGATCAGGACGATCGGCTCGCTGTGCTCGACCAGCCGCGCCGCGCGGATCACGCCTTTTTGGTCGAGTGCCACCGCGACGTGGATCGGCTTGCCGGAGTAGCCGACCGCACCCACGAAATCCGAATTGAGAAACACATAGCCGAGGAGTTCGTCGCCCTTGTAGGCACGCAGGACCGGCGGAGTCTCTTCAGAGGGCTCGAAGCGATCCGCCGTGGGCAGGAGCGCCTTCAGGTCGGGTTGCTTGACCAGACGGCCGAGGTTTTCGGCCGCGAGCGCGCCAGGCGACAGGCAGAGCTGGACGACGAGCAACAGAACCAGCAGGCCCCAAAGGCAGGCAAACTGCGCCGGCGCTCTCCGGCTCTCGCGGTCCAGGTCTCCAGATTGCCGCTCGTCGCGCACCACCGTGCCCGTTCACTTGCTTGCCACATGAGGTCATCATCGGTGGCGTAAGGTCGCTCACGCGGCACCTGCCTGCCTTGACCAAGATCAATTTTGGCGGTCCCGGCGACGTGGTACGAAGACTGCCACTCTGGAAGAGGGGCGATCCTCCGTGCGCGGTCGTGGCGAAAGGTTTCTGGCCGAGCTGCCCGAGCCCCGCACGGCCGGGGAGGTGGCTGCGCTCGCCCGCGCCCTGGAGCGCGAGGCCGCACGGCGCTACCTGGCCTTCGCCGAAGACGCCCGCGGAATCGCCTCGCCCGAAGTCCCTTCCCTGCTCGGCCGGATTGCCGAGGACCATGCCGAAAGGGCCGGCCGGCTCAGCGGCGAGGAAACCGCTGCCGTGCGGTTACCCGAGGATTCCTGGCCGCAGCTCTTTGCAGAGGAGGAAACGGCCGTTTGCAATCGAGCGGGCCTGACACCTTACAAGGTGCTCGCCTTTGCCGTGGCCCTCGCCCAACGCTGCTTCGCGCTCTACAGCTACCTGGCGGCGGCGGCGCAAGATCCGGCCGCGCGCGCCGCTGCCGAGAGGCGTGCGGAGGAGGAGCTCCTGCGGGCCGCCGGTCTGCGCAGGGAACGCCGGCGTGCCTACCGGGTCGAGCGCCGAAGCCCGGCGGCCGAGCCCTATCCTCCGCCGGCTCTGGTCGAAACCCTGGCCGACCTGATCGCGGCGGCGCTGGTCGTCGAGGAAGCGCTCGCCCGTCACCTGGCCGAAGCGATGAAGGCGGACCCCCTCTTGTCTGCCAGTCTCGAGGCGACGCGACGGCAGGTCGAAACGCTGCAACGCGCGCGCGGCGGGGCCGGCGAGCCCGGCGGGGCACTGGCCGAGGCGCTGGCACGCCTCGCACAAGCCGGTCAGAAAGGCGACACCCCGGCCAAGGACAGAGCCGGCCTGCGACGCCACTTGCTCGCGGCGTGCGAAAGCGCCTTCACATTCTACGACGCCGTGGCCAGCGCCGCCGCCTCCGAGGCGGTTCTGCTGAAAGCCCAAGAGCTCTCGCAGGCCGCGCTCGAGCGCGTGAAGCGGCTGGCTACGGCCTAGAGCGAATTTTGTTGCCGGGGTCAGGCCGCGCCGGGGATCGGGAGGTAGCAGTTGCGGGCCAGGGTGCGAAGCAGGACGCCGTAGCCGAGGCCAACCAGCGCCATGACGCCCAGGGCCGGCAGGAAGCCGACCGAGGCCGAGGTCAGGCCGACCAGGCCGCCGGCGATCAGGGAGATCACAAGGGAGACCGGCAGGAAGACGTAGGTGCCGGGCAGGGCCTCGCCCTCGAAGGGCAGGGCACGCATGGAGTCGTCGACCGCCTGGTCGAAGTCCTTGCCGGAGAAGGCCTGGAACATGGCCTCGGCGAGGCCGTTCCAGACGTGGGTCGAGGCCGCGGCGTACCAGCTCGACATCCCGACGGCGAGGCAGAGCGGCAGCATCACCAGGCCGACGAGCTGCGCGAAGGCCGAGCCGGGAGCCAGGATCTTGGCCAGGACCACGCCCACGCCCATGCCGCCGAGCAGCAGGATTCCCAGAAGCAGCCAGAGCCCGACCGGCCCCAGTCTGCTGCCCTTGTTGTGCGGCATGAGTGCGCTCCCCCGCGTCCCTCGAAAACCAGGGGAGGATTAGGGCACCGAATCTGCAAATATATCGCTAATGGCCCAAGGCGGCGGCCCGGCTCGATCGCCGGGGCCCGAGCGCAGGGCAAGCTGAGCGCACGTCCCGACCGGATGCCTTTGCGTCTGGCTAGCGCACTTCCCGATCAGACGCGTTCGCGTCTGGCCGGGAGTAGTGCGCCAATACCTTGAAGTTCGGGCATTACATCCGACCAGATGGATCGCAGAGCGATTCCATCTGATCGGATAATGCCCTAGGTGTAGTGCGCTAACACTTTGAGATCAGGGCGTTGCACCAAGGAGCCTTGATACTGACCCATTTAATGGCGCGCGAAGCAATTCCGTCTGATCGGATACAACGCCCTAGAAGTAGGCCTGGCCGTCCTCGCGCGAGAAGGTGTGCCAGCGGCGGGTATCGAAGGTCAGGAAGCAGCGCTCGCCGATGGCCCCCTGGAAGTCCGGGGTGGTCTTGACCTGGACCCGGGTGTCGCCGAGCTCGACCTCGACCAGCATGTCGCTGCCCAGGAGCTCGGTCACGAAGATGCTGGCCTCGACGGCGCCCTCGGCCGCCGGGTTCATGGAGATTCCGACATCGTCCGGGCGGATTCCCATCCGCAGACCGGCGGAGTCCGCTGCGCCGCCCAGAAGGCGCCCCTGCTCGGCGGTGAGCGGCAGCGCGAAGCCGTTGTGGCGCAGCGCCAAGCGGTCGGCGGAACGCTCCAGCACGCAGTCCAGGAAGTTCATCGGCGGCTCGCCGACGAAGCTGGCGACCCATTCGTTGATCGGATGGTTGTAGATCTCCGAAGGCGTGCCGAGCTGCTGCAAGACGCCTTCGTGCATGACCGCGATGCGGTCGCCCATTGAGAGGGCTTCCAGCTGGTCGTGGGTGACGTAGATCGTCGTGGTGCCCAGGCTGCGCTGCATGTGCTTCAGCTCGCCGCGCATGTGGGCGCGCAGCTTGGCATCCAGATGGGCGATGGGCTCGTCGAAGAGGAAGAGCGCCGGCTCGCGGACGATGGCCCGGCCGATCGCGACCCGCTGCTTCTGCCCGCCGCTGAGCTGGGCCGGCTTGCGGTCCAGCAGGTGGTCGATCTCCAGCATGGCGGCGGCGCGGGTCACCTTGTCCTTGGTGGTTGTCGCGTCGACCCGGCGCAGGCGCAGCGGGTTGGCGATGTTGTCGAAGACGGTCTTGTGGGGGTAGAGCGCGTAGTTCTCGAAGACCATCGCGATGTCGCGGTCCTTGGGCGCCAGCTCGTTGACCCGCTGTTCGCCGAAGCGGATCTCGCCCGCGGTGATGTGCTCCAGGCCCGCCAGCATGCGCAGGGTAGAGGACTTGCCGCAGCCCGAGGGGCCGAGGACGCAAAGAAACTCGTTGTCCGGGCACTCCAGGCTCAGGTCGCGCACGGCGACGGTCCTGCCGTAGTACTTCCAGACGTTGCTGATGCTTACCGATGCCAAGGTTTCTCGTCCTCCCTCTTGCCGCCGGCTACTCCCGGACCGCGCCCATGGTCAGACCGGTCACCAGGTAGCGGCGGATCAGCAGGCCCAGGAACATCATCGGCAGGGTGGTCACCACCCCGGCCGCCATGATGCTGCCCCACTGGATGTTCTGCGGCTGCACCAGCTCGCGGGTCGCCACCGGCAGGGTCTTGGCGCCGCCGCTGCCGATGATCGAGGCGAAGAGGAAGTCGTTCCAGGCGAAGAGCACGCAGAGCACGACGAAAGCCCCGATGCCGGGCGCGACCAGCGGCAGGATCTCGCGAAAGGCCTGCAAACGGTTGCAGCCGTCGCAGAGCGCCGCCTCCTCGATGGCGTAGGGCACGTTGTCGAAGAAGCCCTTCAGAATCCAGATTGCGAAGGGCAGGTTGAAGGTCGTATAGGCCAGGATCAGGCCGGGCAGGGTGCCGACCAGGTCGACCGTCCGGAAGATCGCGTAGAGCGGCACCATCACGGCCACCACCGGCGCCATGCGGGTCGAGATGATCCAGAAGAAGAAGTCCTTCTTCCCCTTGAACTCGATCCTGGAAAGGCTGTAGGCGCACATCGAGCCGAAGACCACCGAGACCACGGCGGACCCCAGCGAGGCCACTAGGCTGTGTACCAGGTAGGTGCCGAAGTTCAGCTGCACGAAGAGGTTCAGGTAGTGCTTGAGGGTCGGCTCGAAGTCGAAGAACAGGGCGAGGCCCGACCAGTCCCCCGGCGGTGGAACCTGGAAGGCGGCCAGCAGGTCCTTGAAGGAGGACACGAACATCACGATCAGCGGCAGCACGGTCCAGACCAGGTAGGCCACGAGAAAGGCCACCGAGAGCAAGTGCAGCAGGCGCTTGGCCGGCGTGTGGTACTGGACGACGTCGCGTGAAGCCATGGCCCGCCCCTCAGCCTCCTTCACTCTTCCTGTCGGCCAGCTTCTGCGAAGGGTCCTGGAAGACCTTCACCAGGATTAGGCCGAGGAGGATGGTGACGACCAGCAGGGTGAAGGCGATGGCGGCGCCGCGGCCCAGCTTGAAGAACTGGAAGGAGACGTCGAAGAGGTAGGTCGGCAGGATCTTGGTCGCATTGGCTGGCCCGCCGCCGGTCAAGACGAGGACAGCATCGATGAAGCGGAAGTTGTCCATGAAGCGCAGCAGGATCGCGATCAGCAGGAAGGGATAGAGGTTGGGCAGCGTGATCGAGATGAAGTTGCGCAGCGCCCCGGCGCCGTCGACCATGTTGGCCTCCAGCTGGTCCTGGGGCACGCGTTTCAAGCCGGCCAGGGTGATCAGGGTGATCAGCGGCGTCCACTGCCAGACGTCGACCACCACGATGCCGATCATCGCGGTGTCCGGACTACCCAGGATCGAAGTCTCGCCCAGCAGGCCGACCGATTGGAAGAGCCAGTGGTACCAGCCGAAGGTGCCGTTGTAGAGGTAGTACCAGACCAGCCCGGCGATCACCGGCGCCATCATCATCGGCATCAGGAAGATCGTGACCAGGACCTTCTCGTAGCGCGCGTTGTTGAGGAGCACCGCCAACAGGACCCCGAGGCCGACCTCGAGCGCCAGGCACATGAAGCTGTACTTGGCCAGCAGGACCCAGCCCATCAGGTACTTCGAATCCCGGGTCAGGCGGATGTAGTTCTTGAAGTCGTTCCAGCGGTCGGCCTCGGCCCCCAGGCCGACCTTGTGCAGGCTCATGTAGATCAGCCAAAGAAAGGGATAGATCGTGATGCAGGCGAGGATCACGACCGCCGGGGCCATGAGATAGAAGTAGTAGCGCCGCGAGGGCGGCGGGTTGAGGGCCGGCGGATCGTAGTCGACCCGCCGCACCTGGAAGCTTTCCCCCTGGATGACCGCCGTCCCCGTGGCGGCCGCTGTATCCGGCCCTGGCATCGCCCTCCCCCAAGCTCGCAGCTCCTGCGCGCGGCTCCGGCCGCAACGCGACGGCCCGGGACCGAGGCCCCGGGCCCTTCTCCTCAGATGTCGTGAAGGTCGTCGAGCTGCTGCTTGATGGCCTCGCAGGCCTCCTTCGCGCCGGTTTGGCCGGAAACGCAGCGCTGGGTCTCGGTCGCGATGATGTTGTGGTACTCGTTGGCCTCCGGGATCTTGGGACCCAGCACGAAGTGCGGATCCTTGATCCCGTAATCGTAGACCGCATCGAAGGTCAGCGCGTTGGGCATGGCCGTCGGCCGCTGGCGGGCCTTCGCCACCTCGGGGATCTCCATCACCGACTTGCGGGTCGGCGTCCCGCCGACGCCCTTCAAGACCTCGAACTGGGTGTTCTTCGAGGTCGCCCAGATCGCGAAGATGTAGGCGGCCCGCTGCAAATCCTCGGAAGCGTTGCCATTGATGCCGATGCCGCCGATGCCGCAGTTGCAGCCGTTGACCGCTTGGCCGTCGCCGGCGATCCACTCCGGCTCGCCGGCCGGGCAGGGTCCATAGGCCGTCTTGCCGCCCGCCGCGACCGACGTCGAATCGTCCTCGACCGAGGCCGCGAACTCGTGGTACTGCACCTGCATCGCGATCTGCCCGGCCTGGTAGACGGTGTTCAGTTCCAGGGTGCCGTTGGCGAGGTTGTCCGGATGGCAGACCTCGGCCTGCTCGCGGAACTTCTCCATGACCAGGATCGATTGCTGGTCGCCCCAATTGGCCGGTCCCGGCTCCTTGCTGCCCAGCTTGTCGTCGACCTCGAAGTCGATCCAGCGGCCGTGCGAGAACAGCATGCGCTGAATGTCGAGTTGGGTCGTCCAGGCGAAGGAGCCGTGGTGCTGGGCATAGCCGTAGGGGACGTCCGCCCCGCCGTCGCGCAGCTTCTTGAAGAACTCCGCGAAGTCGCGGACGTTCTTCCAGGTGGTGCCGCTGGTGAACTCCAGCCGGTAGCCGTAGTCCGCCTCAAAGTCCTTGCTGTGCTTCTCGTAGAGGTCCTGCCGGTAGAAGGTGCAGGCCACCGCGCAGTCATAGGGAAAGGCGACCAGGCGGTCGCGCGTGTAGTAGACGCCGCAGGCGTCGCGGTAGTTCTCGAACCAGACGTCCTCGCCGTAGCCCTCCGGATCCTGCGGCAGGGTCTCGTCGCCCAGCATCGGGGTCAGGTCGGCGTAGAAGTCGGCAAAGGGCGAGCCGATCGGCTTGTCCTGCACGTAGTTCAGGTGGAAATCGGCCTGGCCGCCGCGCAGGTCGATGCCGACTTTCTGCTGCACCACCGGCAGGTCGTCGGTCAGGATCTCGACCTCGATCCCGGTCAGGTTGACGAACTCCTCTAGATTGTCGCGGATGGCGAAGGAGGGCGGCGTGTTCTCGGACATGAAGACCAGCTTGGAGCCCGCGTACTGCTTCCACTTGGCGTCGTCGGAGGACGCCGCGTAGACCGGCGTCCGCGAGATCACCGAGTTGAGGCCGACGGCGATGGAGCCGGCGCCGAGCGCCGTCGCCACCCCCCCACCGAGCTCGAGAAACTTCCGCCGGCTGACTCGCTTGTAGATCGCGTTCCTGGGCACAAAAAACATGGACGAATTCCTCCCCGTTTGTGGTCCTCCGGAGGGCTGAGATCCGTCCGGTAGGACGCAAGCTTCCGACGCCGCCGTTTTCGGCGGTCGTTTTGTCCGTTGTTTGCTCTTGTTCCCCTAAGCCGACAGAAACTCCCCGATCAGGCGGTTGACCTCGCCGGCCGCCTCCATCTGGGGCATGTGGCCGACCCCCTCGAGCAGGTGCACCCGGACCTTGTCCGGCAGGTCGGCGGCGTGGGAGGCCGGGACGATCCGGTCCTCGGCCCCCCAAATCACCTGCAGAGGCACCGCGAGCTCGGCCAGCCGCGGGCTGAGCACGCCGGCCTGACGGCCCTCCGGAAAGACCGCATCGGCGATCGCCCGCAGGGCCGTGGTGACGCCGTCCAGGCGCTTGTACTTCAAGAGGTCGTTGACCATGTCGCGGCTGACCAGCTCCGGATCGGCGAAGAGCATCCCCAGCAGGCTCTTCATCTCCTTGCGCCGCTCGGCCGCGATGAAGCCCTCGACGTAGTCGG
Organism: Kiloniellales bacterium; assembly: GCA_030066685.1. Taxonomy (NCBI): domain Bacteria; kingdom Pseudomonadati; phylum Pseudomonadota; class Alphaproteobacteria; order Rhodospirillales; species Kiloniellales bacterium. The sequence continues at coordinate 11,253 of JASJBF010000055.1, forward strand.
CGTTGACTTCCGGGCCGAAGCCGGCCGGCGCGATCAGGGTCAGGCTGGCGACCAGGGCCGGACGGGCCAGCGCGAGCTGCAGGGCGATGGCCCCGCCCAGGGAATGGCCGACCAGGTGGGCGTCCTCGATCCCGGCGGCGGCCATGAAGCCGGCCAGCGTCTCGGCTAGAGCCTCCAGGCTGGCCTTGTCGGCATCCTTGCCCGACTTGCCGTGGCCGGGCAGGTCGAGGGCGTAGACGCCGTGGCTCTCGGCCAGGCTCGGCATGTTGAAGAGCCAGTTGTTGATGTCGCCGCCGAAGCCGTGGACCAGGACCAGGGGTGTGCCCTCGGCCTCGCCCAGCCGCAGGTAGGCCAGCGGTTGGCCGGCGACCTCGATCACCTGGGTCTCCGGCGCCGCCGCCGCGGCCTCCTTGGCCTGGACCTCGAAGCTCTCCTCGAAGCGGGCGACGAAGGCGTCGATCGCGCCGTCCTCGACCGCGGAATCGGCGACCACGCCCAGGAGGGCGCCGACCGGCACGGTCTCGCCCGCGGCGACGATCTGCCGCCGCAGGAGCCCGCCCACCGGCGCCTCGAAGACGTTGGTGATCTTGGTCGTCTCGATGTCGAGCAGGTCGTCGCCCGCGGCGACCTCGCTGCCCGGCTCGACATGCCAGGCGACCACCATGCCCTCCTCCATCGCGAGGCCCCACTTGGGCATGGTGATGGCCTGGATGTCCCCGCTCATGCCTGATGGCCCGCGACGTCGCGCACCGCCGCTTCGATCTTTTCCGGCGTCGGGATGTAGAGGTCCTCGAGCTCAGGCGCGAAGGGCACCGGGGTGTGCGGCGGCGTGACCTTGCGGATCGGCGCCTTGAGGGCGTCGAAGACGTTCTCCGCCGCGAGCGCGGCGATGTCGGTCGCCAGGTTGCAGCGCGGGTTGGACTCGTCGACCACCACCAGGCGGCCGGTCTCCTCGACGCTCTCGAGGATCGAGTCCTCGTCCAGCGGCGAGGTGGTCCGCGGATCGATCACCGTGCAGCCGATGCCCTCGCCCTCGAGCTTGTCGGCGACACCATTGGCGAAGCCGACCATGCGGCCAATCGCCACGATGGTGACGTCGTCGCCCTCGCGGGTGATGTTGGCCTCGCCGAAGGGGATGGTGTAGGGCTCGTCCGGCACCTCCTCCTCGTCGTCGTACATGACCTTGTGCTCGAAGAAGACCACCGGGTCGTCGTCGCGGATCGACTGGATCATCAGGCCCTTGGCCTCGTAGGGCGACGACGGGATCACCACCTTGAGGCCCGGTGTGTGGGTGAAGATCGGATAGAGGCACTGGCTGTGCTGGCTGGCCGCGCGGAAGCCGGCGCCGAACATGGTGCGCACCACCATCGGGGTCACCGCCTTGCCGCCGAACATGTAGCGGAACTTGCCGGCCTGGTTGAAGATCTGGTCGAAGCAGACCCCCATGAAGTCCACGAACATCAGCTCCGCGACCGGCCGCAGGCCGGTGGCCGCCGCGCCGGCGGCGGCGCCGATGAAGGCGCTCTCGCTGATCGGCGTGTCGAGCACGCGCTCGCGCCCGAACTCGGGCATCAGGCCCTTGGTCACGCCGAGCACGCCGCCCCAGGCGTCGTCCTCGCCCGGCGCGCCCATGCCGCCGGCGTTGTCCTCGCCCATCACCACCACGGTGGGATCGCGGCGCATCTCCTGTGCCAGGGCCTCGTTGATCGCCTGACGGAATGATTTCTTGGCCATCTCGTTTCCCTCCCGCGCTCAGTATTTCACGTAGACGTCGGTCAGCAGGTCGGCTTCGGTCGGTGCCGGGGCCGCCACGGAGTCCGCGACCGCCTTGTCGATCAGCGCCTTGGCCTCGGCCTCGATCTCGTCGAGCTGGGCCGGCTCCAGGAGGCCGGTCTCGGTCACCCGCTGCCGGAAGGCCTTGAGGCAGTCGATGCTGTCGCGCAGCTTCTCGACCTCGCCCTCGCCGCGGTAGGTCTGGGCGTCGCCTTCGAAGTGGCCGTAGTAGCGGTTCAGCTCCACGTGGATCAGGCTCGGCCCGCCGCCGTCGCGCGCCCGCGAGATCGCCTCGCCCGCCGCCTCGTAGACCGCGAAAAAGTCGTGGCCGTCGACCTGGACCCCCGGCATGCCGAAGGCCTCGGCGCGCTGCACCTGGCTGCCGCCGACCGACCAGACCGCGGCGGTGGATTCGGCATAGCCGTTGTCCTCGACCACGAAGACCGCCGGCAGGTTCCAGACCTTCGCCAGGTTGTAGGACTCCAGGGTGGTGCCCTGGTTGGAGCCGCCGTCGCCGACGAAGCAGACCGCGACGCCGCCGGTCTTGAGCGTCTTGGCGGTCAGCGCAGCGCCGCAGATCAGGGGCGGGCCGCCGCCGACGATGCCGTTGGCGCCCATCATGCCCTTGGAGAGGTCGGCGATGTGCATGGAGCCGCCCTTGCCGCCGCAGAGGCCGTCCTTGCGCCCGTAGATCTCCTTCATCATCGCGATGGGGTCGCAGCCCTTGGCGATGCAGTGGCCGTGGCCGCGGTGGGTGGATCCGATGCAGTCCTTGTCGTCCAGGTGCATGCAGACCCCGACGCCGGAGGCCTCTTCCCCGGCATAGAGGTGAACGAACCCGGGAATGCCGCCGCCGGCAAACTCGGTGTGCACGCGTTCCTCGAACTCCCGGATCGTGCACATCTGGGTATAGGCTTTGACGAGGTCGTCCCTGCTTATCTGCAGCATGGTGTGATTGCCTCCCTTCGGCTCTGTATCGGCCCTGCCTGGGCACCCCTAGTCTCGCCGGCAGCCGCGCCTGCGCAGAGGCTGCCGCACTTCGCCGCCGCCGCGAGATGCGGCCAGCGGCGAGATCCGCACCTTCGAAACGGGCGCGGTGTCGACTTTTCCCGAGCCTTCGGGCCGATCCGGCCGGCACCAGCCGGTCCGTCGTCACCCTGTTAGGAGGCGATCATTCTGCGACTCGTCGCTGCAAACCGCAAGGGAACCGAGGTGAGTATTCCGTGACCCCGCAGCGGCCGGCCGCGCCGGCCCTGCGCCCCGGCAGCCGCGCCATCCCTGCGGGGCCGGCAAGGGGCTTTTCAACGGCGCGGAGGTTGCTTATATAGCCCCGCGCAGCGGCTTCCCCGCGAAGCCGGGAGCTCGAATCCTCGCAACCAGGCAACGCCGTCACGATCGTTTTTCAGAGAACGCTTGAGACAGCGACGCGATGAACAAAGACCAGCTGCTCGAACTCCGGAACCTGACCAAGCGCTTCGGCCGCCTGACCGCGGTCGACGACATGACCTTTGCCGTCACGCGCGGCGAGGTGCTCGGCTTCCTCGGGCCGAACGGCTCCGGCAAGACCACGACCATGCGGATGGTCACCGGCTTCCTGCCGCCGACCTCGGGCAGCGCCGTGGTCTGCGGTCACGAGGTGACCCGCGAAGCGATCGAGGTGAAGCGCCGGGTCGGCTACCTGCCCGAGGGCGCGCCGCTCTACGGCGACATGACCCCGATGGAACTGCTCGACTTCGTGGCCCGGATCCGCGGCTTCGCCGGTCCGGAGAAGGCCCGACGGATCGACAAGGCGGTCGCCAGCCTGATGCTGGAAGAGGTCGCGCACCGGCCGATCGACACCCTGTCCAAGGGCTTCAAGCGTCGGGTCGGCATCGCCCAGGCGATCCTCCACGACCCGGAGGTCCTGATCCTCGACGAGCCGACCGACGGCCTGGACCCGAACCAGAAGCACGAGGTGCGCAGCCTGCTGAATGAGCTGGCCGGCGACAAGGCGATCGTGATCTCGACCCACATCCTGGAGGAGATCGAGGCGCTCTGCACACGGGCCATCGTCATCGCCCGGGGCCGCCTGGTCGCCGACGAGACGCCGGAGGCCCTGCTCGCCCGCTCGGCCTACAACGGCGCGGTGCGGGTCCGGATCGGCGCCGAGCAGATGGCCGACACCGTCTCGGTGCTGAGCAGCGCAAAGCTGCGCTTCATCGACAGGAGCGCGCTCAACGGCCGGGCCAACCTGGTGGTTCAGTTCGAGGACGTCGACGCGCGCGACCTGGAGGCGGTGGTGACCAACGCCCTGGCCGACGGCAACATCGGCGCCGCCGAGATCCAGCGCGAGCGCGGCCGGCTCGACGACGTCTTCCGCAGCCTGACCGCGGAGCGCTGAGCCATGGCCGGCACACTGGCGATCCTGAGGCGCGAGCTGGCCGGCTACTTCACCAGCCCGCTGGCCTATGTCTTCATCACCATCTTCCTGATGCTGTCCGGCGCGCTGACCTTCTACCTCGGCGGCTTCTTTCAGCGCGGCCAGGCCGACCTCCAGGCCTTCTTCCTGTTCCACCCCTGGCTTTACCTCTTCCTGATCCCGGCGGTGGCGATGCGGCTCTGGGCCGAGGAGCGCAAGACCGGGACCATCGAGTTCCTGATGACCCTGCCGGTCTCCACCGCCCAGGCCGTGGCCGGCAAGTTCCTCGCCGCCTGGGCCTTCGCCGGCATCGCCCTCTCGCTGACCTTCCCGATCTGGATCACGGTCAACGTCCTGGGCAGCCCGGACAACGGGGTGATCCTGGCGACCTACCTGGGCAGCTGGCTGATGGCCGGGTCTTACCTGGCGATCGGCGCCTGCCTCTCGGCGGTGACCCGCAACCAGGTCATCGCCTTCGTGCTCGCCGCCGCGGTCTGCTTCGTCTTCAACCTGGCCGGGATCGAGCTGGTGCAGAACTTCCTGCGCGCCTGGACCCCCGGCTTCTTCGCCGACGCCGTCGGGTCCTTCTCCTTCCTGTCGAACTACCAGGCGATCTCACAGGGCGTGATCGACCTGCGCCACCTGCTGTTCTTCGGCTCGCTGATCGGCATCGCGCTGCTGATCAACGCCCTGGTGGTCGACCTGCGCAAGGGGGTCTGAGGCGACCATGAGCAAAGGCCTGACCTCGGCGACCCGTAACCGCCTGGCCCTCGCCGCCATCCTGCTGGCGATGGTGCTCTTCGTCGCCTTCAACATCCTGACCAAGACGACCCTGACCCAGACCCGGCTCGACCTGACCGAGCAGCGCCTCTTCACCCTGTCGGAGGGCACCCGCAAGGTCCTGGCCGAGATCGACGAGCCCCTGACCCTGCGCTTCTACCTCTCCAAGGCGCTGGTCGAGACCAACCCCTACTACGGCAACCACGCCCGTCGGGTCGAGGAGCTGCTGCGCGAGTACGAGCGCCTGGCCGGCGGCGGCATCCGCCTGCAGGTCTTCGACCCGGAGCCCTTTTCGCCCGAGGAGGACCAGGCGGTCGCCGAGGGCCTGCAGGGCGCCGCCCTGGCCGCAGGGGGCAGCGTCGTCTACTTCGGCCTGACCGGCTTCAACGCGACCGACGACAGCGACGCGATCCCCTTCTTCCAGCCGGAGCGCGCCGCCTTTCTGGAGTACGACCTGACCCGCCTGGTCCACAACCTGGCCAATCCGGACAAGCCCAGGGTCGCCGTGCTCGGCGCCCTGCCGCTGCGCGGCAACCCCCTGACCGGCTTCCGGCCCTGGCTGGCGACCTCCTCCCTGGAGCAGTTCTTCGAGCTCTCCTTCCTCGAGGCGTCGGGCGAGGCCCTGGAGATCGACGACGAGGTCGAGGTCCTGCTCCTCGCCCAGCCCGAGGGGCTGCCGCAGGGCGCGCTCTACGCCATCGACCAGTTCGTCCTCAGGGGCGGCCGGGTCCTGGCGCTGATCGACCCCTGGTCCGAGGCCCTGGCGGAGATCAACCAGCGCAGCGGCGGCTACGTCAGCACCGGCGCGGCCGAGATGGCGCCCCTGCTGGCCGCCTGGGGCCTGGAGATCGATCCCGAGACCATCGTCGGCGACCGGCTCTCGGCCCGTAAGGTGGCGGCGCGGGTGCGCGGCCGCCAGGTGGTGACCGAGTACGTGCCTTGGCTGTCGCTCGGCGCCGAGCGCCTGGCGGGCGCGGACACGGTCACCGCCGAGCTCCAGGTGGTCAACCTCAACGCCGCCGGCGCGATCGCCGCCCGCGAGGGCGCCACCACGACCCTGGAGCCGCTGATCACCTCGAGCGAGCAGAGCCTGCCGATCGAGGTCTCCGAGATTCAGGTCGCCCCCGATCCGGTCGCCCTGCTGGCCAAGTTCCTGGGCCCGGGCGAGCCCAAGGTGCTGGCGGCCCGGGTCACCGGCGCGGTCGAGACCGCCTTCCCCGACGGCCCGCCCGAGGCCCTGCTGGAGACGGCCGAGGACGCCGAGGCGCTCAAGCAGGCGCACCTTTCCGAGTCCGAGGGCGCGGCGAACCTCATCGTGATCGCCGATTCCGACCTGCTGGTCGACAGCGTCTGGTCGCGGGCCGACAACCTCTTCGGCCAGCAGCTGGCCCTGCCGATCGCCAACAACGTCGACCTGGTGGTCAACGCGCTCGACAACCTCAGCGGCAGCGAAGGGCTGATCAGCCTGCGCGGCCGGGCCCTGGTCGACCGGCCGCTGACCCTGATCCAGGACATCCAGCGCGACGCCGAGCTGGAGTACCGCCAGCAGGAGCAGGCCATCGTCGAACGCATCGAGAAGGCCGAGGAGGAGATCGCCCGCCTGCAGCAGGAAGAGCAGGCGACCGGGATCCTGCAGAGCGCCGAGGCCGACCAGGCCCTGGCCAAGCTGCGCAGCGACCTGATCCAGGCCCGGCGCGAGCTGCGCGACGTCCAGCGCGCCCTGCGCCGGGACATCGGCGAGGTCGAGGCCTGGGTCAAGGGCGTCAACATCTGGGGCATGCCGCTGGTGACCGTGGTCATCGCCGCCGGCGTGCTCTGGCTGCGCCGCCGCCGGGCGGCGCGCTCGGCCCGGAGCGGCGCAGCACGAGCGGAGGCGACCGCATGAGCCCGCGGAACTTCGTCATCCTGGCGGTCGTCACCCTGGCCACCGTGGCTGGCGCGGTCTACGCCCTGCGTGAGCAGCCGGTCACGCGCCAGGCCCTGCAGCCGGAGGAGCCGGTTTTCCCGCTGCTGCAGGAGCGGCTCAACGACGCCGCCAAGCTTGAGGTGATCACGGCCGAGGGCCCGGTGGTCCTGGCCCGCGAGGGCGAGGGACCCTGGACCCTGCCGAGCAAGCAGGGCTATCCGGCGCGCGAGGAGGGCGTGCGCGAGGTCATCCTGGCCCTGCGGGCGCTGAAGGTCGCCGAGCCCAAGACCCGCAAGCCCGAGGGTTTCGTTCGGCTCCAGGTCGAGGACGTCGAGGGCGAGGGCGCCAAGTCGCGCCTAGTCCGGGTCAGCGCCGCCGACGGCGCGGTCCTGGCCGAGGCCCTGCTCGGCAAGCAGCGCCCGGGCGCCCTGGGCGACGCCAGCGGCGGCATCTACTACCGCACGCCCGGTGGCGCGCAGGCCTGGCTGGCCGCCGGGACGATCGAGCTGCCCGAGGGCGAGCGCGCCTGGCTGCAGACCGACGTGGTCCACATCGCCGCCAACACGGTCGCCGGCATCGAGGTGGCGCACGCCGACGGTAGCGTCTTCACCGCGACCCGTGCCGCCGAGGACAAGGACTTCGAGCTCGCCGACCTGCCGGAAGGCCGCAAATCGGCGGCCAGCAAGACCGCGCAGCTCGGTGCCGCCCTGGCCTTCGTCAGCTTCGACGAGGTCGCGCCGGCCGCGGAGATCGACTTCGTCGCCGCGCCCAACCGCAGCACGGTGACCACCTTCGACGGCGTGACGGTCACGGTCGAGCTGGGCGAGGCCGAGGGCGAGCTCTGGGCCAAGCTCACCGCCGCCCTGGCCGAGGACGCTCCGGCGGAGGAGGAGGCCCGCGCCGCCGCCGAGGAACGGGTGTCCGAGATCACCGCCCGGACCGAGGGCTGGGCCTACCGCCTGGCCGACCGCGTCGTGAAACGCCTCCTACCCAAGGTCGAGGAGTACCTCGAGGCCGAGCCCGAGCCCGCGTCCTAAGGGAAGACCCCTCACCCTCCCAGCGCTTTGCGCCGGGCCTCTCCCTCTCCCCCGGGGAGAGGGTTGTGGAGGCTTGGCGAAGCCGCAAGCCGAGCCTTAGCCGGAGCTGGGTGAGGGGAAACGGACCCTCAAACGATCTCCGCCGCCGTCACCGTGACCACGCCCGCCTCAGCCATCTTGGCGCGGGCGGCCGCCAGCGAGCCTTCCAAGTCGATGGCCCGGCAGGCGTCCTCGATCAGCACTGTCTCGAAGCCGAGGCGCCGGGCGTCCAGGGCCGAGAACTGGACGCAGAAGTCGGTCGCCAGGCCGCAGAGGAAGACCCGGCCCAGCCCGCGCTCCCGCAGGTAGCCGCCCAGCCCGGTCGGCGTGGTCTGGTCGTTCTCGAAGAAGGCGGAGTAGGAATCGATGGCGGGCCGGAAGCCCTTGCGCAGGACCAGTTCCGCCTGGGGCAGGGCCAGTTCGGCGTGGAAGGCAGCGCCCGGCGTGCCCTGGACGCAGTGGTCGGGCCAGAGCACCTGGGAGCCGTAATCCAGCTCCGTCGTCTCGAAGGGCTGGCGGCCGGGGTGGCTGGAGGCAAAGGAGCGGTGCCCGGCCGGGTGCCAGTCCTGGGTCAGGACCACGTGGCCGAAGCGCCCGGCCAGGCCGTTGATCACCGGCACCACGGCCTCGCCCTCCGGCACCGCCAGGGCGCCGCCGCTACAGAAGTCGTTCTGCACGTCGATCACCAGCAGCAGGTCGTCGTTCTCGGGGCTGATGCGCTCGGTCATTGTCGGGGTCCTTCTCCCTGCTGCCTCGACCGGGGCCACGAGAGCCGTCCGGCCCCGACAGGCTGCCACAGCCGGCCGCGCGATGCAGCCCTCGCGCTTCGGATCCCCGAGAAGCGGTTCCTCGCCGGCCTCGGTACGGACGGCCCTCTGAATCTGTTGCATAAATGCCACCCGCCTCGACCTCGGAGGGGGCGATGGGATGGAACTCCATCCATCCGGTGTTCGTCGGTCAAGGGTGGTCGAACTCGGGCTGAAGCAAGCCGACCGGACGCACAGATTTAACATTTGTGATCCTTTTGGCATCCGGGCAGGCTTGGGGAATGGACGATTTGGCAACGATGATCGCAGCCGAGATCCCGGCCCTCCGGCGTTACGCACGCGCCCTGCTGCGCGATGCCGAACGGGCCGACGATCTGGTTCAGGACTGCCTGCTGCGCGCCTGGTCGCGGCGCCACCTCTGGCGCCAGCCGGGCAACCTCAGGGCCTGGCTCTTCACCATCCTGCACAACCTCTACGCCAACCAGATGCGCAGCCTGTCGCGCCAGCCGCGCTTCGCGCCCTCGGAGGCGGCCGAGCACCTCGGACAGAACGCCCGCCAGGGCGACCAGCTGGAGACCTCCGAGGTCCTGGACGCGATGGACAACCTCAACGACGACCAGCGCGAGGCGATCCTGCTGGTCGGGGTCGAGGGCCTGCGCTACGAGGAGGCCGCCGCCGTCCTGGGCGTGCCGGTCGGGACCGTGATGTCGCGCCTGTCCCGCGGGAGGGAACGCCTGCGCGAGCTGACCGACCGGGGCAACGTGCCGCCGATCCGGAGGGTCAAATGAGCACCGACCCGAAGCTGGTGACCCTGGACGACCTGCAGGCCTACGTCGACGAGGAGCTGACGCCGGAGCGCCGGGCCGAGGTCGAGACCCATCTGGCCCAGAGCCCCGACGACGCCGAGCGGGTCAGCGCCTATCGCCGGCAGAACCGGGCCCTGCGCGCGGCCCTGGCCGGGATCGGCAACGAGGCGGTGCCGGCCGCCATGCTCGCGGTCCTGCAGGATCGCCCACCGGCGCGCGAGATCACCTGGCTGCCGCGGGTCGCTGCGGCCGTCCTCTTCCTGGCGATCGGCGGCGCGATCGGCGGTGCCCTGGGCTGGGGCTACGACAAGCTGCCCTTCCTCGCCGTCGAGGAGAAGCGCTTCCTGCGCGAGGCCGTGGCCGCGCACCGGGTCTACGCGGTCGACCGGCGCCACGCCGTCGAGGTCGCGGCGATCGAGCGGGACTACCTTCAGAAATGGCTGACCCAGCGCCTGGGCGTGCCGATCATGGCCCCGGACCTCAGCGATGCCGGGCTGAACCTGCTGGGCGGACGCCTGATCTCGACCGTCAACGGCCCGGCGGCCCTGCTGGTCTACGAGACCGCCGAGGGCGAGCGGGTGACCTGCTACATCACCGCCGAGGCCAAGCGCCTGGCGCCCGGCAAGGTCTTCCTGGAGGACGAGGCCACGGTCTCCCTGGCCTGGCCGACCCGCAGCCTGGCCTACGCGGTCAGCGGCGCCGCCAGCCGCGAGCGCCTGGCCGAGATCGCCGGTGTCGTCAATCGCGAGCTCAAGCAGCTGGAAGACAGCTGACCCCTCACCCGCTCGCTACGCTCGCCGCCCTCTCCCAGCGGGAGAGGGCTGTGGAGGCTTGGTGAGGCTTCCAGCCGAGCCTTAGCCGGAGCTGGGTGAGGGGCTGACCCGGCCGCCCGCCGCTCAATCCTGCGCCAGCAGCTGGATCAGGCTGGAGGTGTCCCAGCGCCGGCCGCCGCGGGCCTGGACCTGGGCGTAGAACTGGTCGACCAGGGCGGTGACCGGCAGGCGGGCGCCGTTGCCCTTGGCCTCGGCCAGGGCGATGCCGAGGTCCTTGCGCATCCAGTCGACCGCGAAGCCGAAGTCGAACTTGCCGGCGCACATGGTCGCGGCGCGGTTGTCCATCTGCCAGGACTGGGCCGCGCCTTGGGAGATCACCTCGATGACCTTGTCCATGTCGAGCCCGGCCTTCCGGCCGAAGTTCATGCCCTCCGACAGGCCCTGCAGCAGGCCGGCGATGCAGACCTGGTTGACCATTTTGGTCAGCTGGCCGGCGCCGGCCGGGCCCATCAGGATGCAGGCCCGGGCAAAGCACTCGATCACCGGCGCGGCCTTGTCGAAGACCGCGGCCTCGCCGCCGCACATCACGGTCAGCGCGCCGTTCTCGGCCCCGGCCTGGCCGCCGGAGACCGGCGCGTCGATCACCCCGATCCCGCGCTCGGCGCCGAGCGCGCCCAGCTCCCGCGCGACCTCGGCCGAGGCCGTCGTGTGGTCGACGAAGACCGCGCCCCTCTCCATGCCGGCGAAGGCGCCGTCCTCGCCCAGGACCACGGCCCGCAGGTCGTCGTCGTTGCCGACGCAGGTGAAGACGACCTCGGCGCCCTCGGCGGCCTCGCGCGGCGTCGGTGCGAAGCTGCCGCCGTGGTCGACCGCCCAACGCTCGGCCTTGGCGGCGGTCCGGTTGTAGACCGTGACCTCGTGCCCGCCCGCCTTCAGGTGCCCGGCCATGGGATAGCCCATGACCCCAAGGCCGATAAACGCCGTCTTCGCCATGCCGTCTCTCCCGCGCTGCCCTAAGATGGTCCCGTTTCGGAGCGGCGCGATCCTAGCCGAGCACCCCCAGGGTCTCAACGGTGGCACCTCCCGATGCATCTCGACCGCTGCCGCATTCCGGTTCAAACTACTCGCAGACGAGCCCAGAGGGCCCAGAAATGGAGCGTCGTCTCGCCGCTATTCTCGCCGCCGACATCGCCAGCTACAGCCTGCTGGTCGGTCGAGACGAGGAGGGCACGTTCCGCGCCTACAAGGGTCACCTCAGCGCCCTGGAGCCGATCATCGGCTTCAACAGTGGGCGCCTCGTCAAGTCGACAGGCGATGGCTTCCTCGTGGAGTTCGCATCGGTCGTCGACGCAGTGGCCTGCGCCGCAGCCATGCAGCGCTGCATGGCAGAGCGTAACCAAGAACAGCCGAACGACCGACAACTGCAGTTTCGGATTGGCGTGCACACTGGTGACGTCATCGTCGACGGCGACGATATTCACGGCGACGATGTGAACATTGCCGTCCGGCTGGAGAGTATCGCGGAGCCCGGCGGCGTCGCTGTGTCAGAGCGAGTTTACGATGACGTCTTCAACAAGCTCGACCTCGAGTTCGAGAGCCTCGGTCCGCGTGAGCTGAAGAACATCGCCTGGCCGGTGCGAGTTTACGCCCTCGCCATCGAAACACCGAGGGACACGCGCCCCGCCCTCGCCCTCCCGGACAAGCCGTCGGTTGCCGTACTGCCCTTCGAGAATTTTTCAAGCGATGCCGAGCAGGAGTACTTCGCCGACGGCATCACCGAAGACATCATCATGGCGCTCTCCCACATCCCGTGGATCTTCGTGATCGCCCGCAACTCTTCGTTCTCTTACAAGGGCCTCGCAGCGGATGTGCGCAAGATCGGGCGCGAACTCGGTGTGCGCTACGTACTTGAAGGCAGTGTCCGGCGGGCGGGCGACCGCTTGCGGGTGACGGGACAGCTCATCGATGCCGGGACCGGTGTGCATATCTGGGCAGAGCGCTACGAAGGCCGCTTCGCCGACGTCTTCGATCTGCAGGATCGGGTCACGGAAGCTGTGGTCGGTGCGATCGCGCCGGAGATCCGTGCGGCGGAGATTGCCAGGGTTGCACGCAAACCCACTCGAAGGCTCGATGCCTACGATCACTATCTGAGAGCGCTGTCGGCGCTCAACCGCTCGCAGGTCGAGGAGGCACGACGTAGCCTCGACGCCGCCCTGGAGCATCAGCGCGATTACGCGAAAGCCAAGGCCTTGAGCGCTTGGTGTCTGACCACTGCCCCGCACCGTTCTGCGGACTTCGATCCGAAGGAGATCGCAGCGGCATTGCGATTGGCTCGCGAGGCCATCGAAATGGCCGATGAGGAACCTGAGGCTTGTGCCTACGCGGGCTATACCTTGGCGTTCTTTCGCGCCGACGTATCCGGTGGGCTTGCCATGGTCGAGCGAGCCCTTGATCGCTGCCCCAGCTTTGCCTGGGCCTGGGTCGCGAGCGCCATTCTGCACCTCTGTCAAGGGCGCTTCGAGACGGCGATCGAGCGCTGCGAGCGCGCTCTGCGCTTGAGCCCGCGAGACCCCATGGCATTTCGAGCGCAAATCTCACGCGCGTTCGCCAACCTTGAGTTGGGAAACTTCGGAGCGGCGCTCGATGCGGCGCGCCGAGTCTACGACCTGAACCAGAAGGCAACTGCGTCCTTGCGGTATCAGGCGGCCTCGCTGGCACATCTGGGCCGCCAGGAAGACGCTGAGCGCGTTGCGCGCCGACTGCTTGAGCTTTCTCCGGATCTCAGGCTTTCAAAAGTCATTGCAATGTATCGAGTCTACATCGAAGACCCTGAGCAGACGATCAAGAACCAGATCGAGGGACTGAGGATGGCCGGTCTGCCGGATTGATCGGCAGCTCCTGAGCACTTGTAGGCCAACAGACCCAATCCAAGCCGATGAATGCCGTCTTCGCCATGCCGCCTTTTTCCCGCGCGTGCGCGGACTTCCCGGATTCGTCGTGGCGCGATCCTCGCCGAGCACCCGGTCGGGCTCGACCGCGTACGCCGGGTCTCAATGGGAAGCGCAGCGCTGCTTCCGTCATCGCGTTGCGTCACCGGCTGCAGGCTTCAAGCCGCCAGCGAAGACGCATAGGATTGTGGATTGAAAGCGACGTCATGGCAGCGACCGGGCAACGCGCCTACGTGACCGTGTTCGGCGGCTCGGGTTTCCTCGGGCGCGAGATCGTCGCGCGGCTCCAGGCCGAGGGGATCACGGTTCGCGTTGCGGTCCGGCGTCCCGACCGTGTCGTGGTCGACCGGCAGGGGGATCGCGGCGGCGGCCTGCGGCAGGTCTACGCCGACCTGCGCGACGAGACCTCCGTGGCCCAGGCCGTCGAGGGATCCCAGGCGGTCGTCAACGCCGTCGGCCTCTACGTCGAGAAGGGCGCCGAGACCTTCGAGGCGGTCCACGAGCGCGGCGCGCTCACCGTAGCGCATCAGGCCGCAAACCTGGGCATCGAGCGCTTGATCCACGTCTCCGGCATCGGCGCGGACCTGGAGTCCGAATCGCGCTACGTCCGGGCGCGGGCCAGAGGCGAGCTGCTGGTCACGGAGGCCTTCGCGCGTGCCACGATTCTGCGCCCCAGCGTCCTCTTCGGGCCGGAGGACGGCTTCGTGAACGCCCTGGCAGGAATCGCCGCCCGCGCGCCGGTCTTGCCGCTCTTCGGGCGCGGCGATACCCGGCTGCAGCCGGTCTACGTCGGCGACGTCGCCGAGGCCGCGCGCCGCGCCCTGACTCATCCCGAAGCGCTGGGAAAGACCTACGAGCTCGGCGGCCCCGAGGTCTACAGCTACCGCGCACTCATCGAGCTCGTCCTGCGGCACACGGGGCGGCGGCGGCTTCTGCTGCCCCTTCCATTTCCGCTCTGGCAGGCCCTGGCGGGCCTGGCATCGCTGCTCCCCGCCCCGCCACTGACGCGCGCGCAGGTCGTCCTGATGAAACACGACAACGTGGTGGCCAAGGACGCCCTGGCGCTCGGAGACCTCGACGTCGAGGCCACCGCCCTCGAAAACGTCCTGCCGGACTATGCGTTTTGAGACCGGCCCGAAGCCAGGAGGCCTAGCGGCCCGCCGCCCGAAGCGGCATGCAACCGAAGGTCTTCAATCCCACCATGCGTAGATGACCTGCATCCCCTTCGGCACCGGGACGCTCTCGGCCGGTCCGAAGGAGGCGCCGCTCTCGATCTCGTCGGGTGCGTACTCATCGCCAATCCAGGACAAGACCTCGGCTTCGCTGCAGGAGGTGATGAAGTAGACGGTGTCGGAGAAGGGCCAGTCTTCTTCTCCGCCGTCGAATTGCGTGACGAGGATGCGCACATCGGCGACATCTTGCCGATCTCTGATCCCTTTCAGAATGCCGTAGACCTTGTCGGGCGTCGGGCCGTTGAGGAAATTGCACCAAATCGATGCGCCGTCATCGTTGCCCACGAAGAACTCCTCCAAGGTCACCAGAGGCAGGTTCTCGGTCTTTTCGTTCACATCACCGATGCGCGCCAGCAGCGCGTCTCGCCGGACTAAATCCATAGGTTGGTCTCCTCAGGCTCGGCTCGGCGAGCGGGAGCTTTCCCGGGCGGCTGCCGAAGCTTCAGCTCTGCCACCTGACCTGGAACTCCAGCTCCTCGGCGCCGTCTTCGCGCTCGTGCTCGATGTTGAAGACGGCGCGGTCGGGGACGTAGATCCGCTCCCCGGCGACCTGGATCTCGAAGTTCTCCGCGGACTCCAGGCAGTCGGCAGGGCGGCGCAGCTTGGCGACGAAGTCGTCGGTCGGATAGCCCTTCTCGATGTCGCGGTCGGGCTTGGCGCTCATGGCAGAGTCTCCTCTTCCTGCATGGGGACCGACGGGCCGGCCCGGTCGCGCGGACGTTAGCCCGGGAACTTTATGAATTCGTGACCAGAGGGACCGCGCCGGGAAGCACCGTGTTTCGGCCGCGGAAACTCGCTAGGCTAGGCGTTCCTTGGCTCACACCGCCGGAACGGGGAGAGACGTCATGGCGGAACGTTACGACGCGATCATCGTCGGCACCGGCCAGGCCGGACCTTCGCTCGCCGCGCGCATGACCCGGGAGGGCATGAAAACGGCGATCATCGAGCGCAAGCTCTTCGGCGGTACCTGCGTCAACGTCGGCTGCATCCCGACCAAGACCCTGGTCGCGAGCGCCCGGGCCGCCCAGGTGGCGCGGCGCGGCGCCGACTACGGCGTCACCGTCGGGGGGCCGGTCGCCGTCGACATGAAGCGGGTCAAGGCGCGCAAGGACGCGGTCGTGCGGCAATCCAACGAGGGCGTGACCAAGTGGCTCAAGACCATGGAGAACCTGACCGTCTACGAGGGCCACGGCCGCCTGGAGAGTGCCACCTCGGTCCGGGTCAAGGGGGATCTGCTCGAGGCCGACAGGATCGTCCTCAACGTCGGCGGCCGCGCCCGCGTCCCGGACCTGCCGGGCCTGGACGAGATCGACTATCTGACCAATTCCTCCATGATGGAGGTGGACTTCCTGCCCGAGCACCTGATCGTCATCGGCGGCAGCTACATCGGCCTGGAGTTCGCCCAGATGTACCGGCGCTTCGGCAGCCGGGTCACGGTCGTGGAGATGGGCGAGCGGCTGATCGCCCGCGACGACGAGGACGTCTCCGCCGAGGTCAAGGCGATCCTGGAGGCCGAGGGTGTCGAGGTGCGCCTAAAGGCCGAGTGCGTGGGCTTCGCCCGGCGCGGCGACCGGGTCGCGGTCACCGCCAGCTGTGAGCCCGGACCCGAAGAGATCCTCGGCAGCCACGTGCTCCTGGCGGTGGGCCGCGTGCCCAACACGGACGACCTGGGCCTGGAGGCGGCCGGCGTCGAGACCGACCCGCGCGGCTTAATCGTCGTCGACGACGAGTTGCGGACCAACGTGCCGGGCATCTGGGCGATCGGCGACGTCAACGGCCGCGGCGCCTTCACCCACACATCCTACAACGATTACGAGATCCTCGCGGCCAACCTCTTCGACGACGACCCGCGCCGGGTCACCGACCGCATCCTGACCTACGGGCTCTTCATCGATCCGCCCCTGGGCCGGGTCGGCCTGACCGAGCGGGAGGTCCGGGACTCGGGCCGCAAGGCCCTGGTCGGCAAGATGGCAATGAGCCGCGTCGGCCGCGCGCGCGAGCGCGGCGAGACCCAGGGCTTCATGAAGGTCCTGGTCGACGCCGAGACCGAGCGGATCCTCGGCGCGGCCATCCTCGGGATCGGCGGCGACGAGGTGATCCACTCGCTGCTCGACGTGATGTACGCCGACGCGCCCTACAGCGTGATCCGCCGCGCCGTGCATATCCACCCGACCGTCACCGAGCTGATCCCGACCCTGCTGGGCGACCTGAAACCGCTGGACTAAAGGACGAGGATCGCTCCGGGTCCCTCGCCGGCAGTCAGACCTCGATAACGAGGTTGGACTTGGGCTTCGAACAGCAGATCAGGACGCTGCCGGGCGGCAGCTCGTCCAGGGGCTCTTCGAGGTACTCGACCTCGCCTTCGACCAGGGTGCAGATGCAGGTCTGGCAGATGCCCGAGCGGCAGCTGAAATCGGGGCTGAGGCCCTGCCGTTCGGCCAGGTCCAGGATGCTCTCGCAGGCCGAGTCCCAGTCGGCGGTCACGCCCGAGCGGGCGAAGGTCACCTGCAGGCCGCCGGCGAGCTCGGTCTCGGCGCTCGGTGCCTTGTCCGGGCCGAGCGGCCTGGCCTCTTCCTGCAGCGGCGAAGCCGGGCCGAAGAACTCGTAGTTTAGGCGGCTCTCCGAGACGTCGAGGGCCCGCAGGCCGCAGTAGAGCGAGCGCATGAAGGGCGTCGGCCCGCAGATGTAGAAGTCGTAGTCGCCGAAGGGCAGCAGCGTCTTCAGCAGGGCGACGTCGACCCGTCCCCGGCTGTCGTAGTCGCGGCCCTCGACATCCTGCTCCGTCGGCTGGCTGTAGCGGATGTGGGCCCGCACGTTGGCGTTCTCCGCGGCCAGCCGCCGGACCTGCGCGCCCATGGCATGCTCCCGGCCGTTGCGGGCGCCGTGGATGAACCAGACCGGGCGCGGGTTGCCGCTGTCGACGATGCTGTTCAGCATGCTCACCATCGGGGTCAGTCCGACCCCGCCGCTCAGCAGCACGACCGGCCGCGCGCCCTCCGGATCGAGGTGGAACTTGCCGCGCGGCGCGCCGATGCGAAGCTTGCTGCCGACCTCGACCCGGTCGTGAAAGAAATTGGACGACAGACCGGGCGGCGAATCGGGTCGACCCTCGGGGGCCGGCTCCCGCTTGATGCTGACGCGGTAGCGGTCCGGATTGGGACTGTCGGAGAGCGAATAGGTGCGAATCACCGGCTTGTCCTGCCCCGGGATCGTCAGCTCGAAGGTCAGGAACTGGCCCGGCAGGAAAGGCGGCAGGGGCGCCCCGTCTTCCGGCACGAGGTGGAAGGAGGTGATGGTCTCGCTCTCCTGGGCCTTGCGCTCGACCACGAAGCTCCGGTAGCCCTCGCGGGCCGCGGGGCAGTCCTCGGCCTTGGCCAGGCGCTCCTCGAAGGAACCCTTCCAGCCGTGCGACAGTGCCGGCATGGCCAAGGCCTTGCCGGTCGCCTCCAGGTTCTCCTTGTCGAAGTAGAGGAGCTCGTTGACCGCGCGCACGCTCAGGGATTCCGGGTCCCGCCGGACCAGAACCAGACGGTCGCCGGCGCCGACCTCGCCCTCCTCGAGGACGCGGAAATAGAACCCGATCCGGCCGCTCGCCAGGAACTGGTTCTGGAAGCCGTCGATGCCCATCTTGATGGCCAGCTTGTAGCAGGGCACGCGCGGCTGGCTGACCTCGACCAGGGCGCCGCCGACCCGGAAGACGTCGCCGACGTGGATGTCGTCTTCCAGCAGGCCTTCGACGGTGAAGTTCTCGCCGAACTGGCCGAGCTCGAGATCGTCCCGGCCCAGCTCCCGGGCCCAGTAGGCGTAGTTCTCGAAGGGATAGGCGTAGACCGCCCGAAAGGTCCCGCCGTGGCCCCAGAGATCCGCCTGTCCGTCGCCGTCCAGATTCAGGCGCCGCAGCATCACCCGCCCCTCGACCGGTTCCTTGAAGATCCCGGTCGTGATGGCCTTGCCGTCGTGCAGGATCTCCTTGGGCAGGGAGACGTTGACCGACTTCAAGGTCACGGTCGGTTGGTCCGCGACCACATCCTCTCCGCTGTCGGAGAACTCTGGCCCGTCCAAGACGGGGGAGTAGTCCTGGAACGTCCAGGTGAAGGGTACGGCCCCTTCGATCCGCAGCGATTCCCGGACGGTGAAGGCCAGCACCCGCTTGGCGCCCGGGAAGCGCCGGATGTGCGCCGGGTCCCAGAGGATCTCGGCCTCGCCGGTCAGCTGAAGCGTGTCGCCGCTCTCGAAGTCGATGAACAGCAGGCCGCACTTCGGATCGACCGCGATGTTGCCGAGGGTGTTGAACATGCAGTTGCCGGAATAGTCCGGCAGCAACAGCAGGGTCTCGTGGGCGACCAGCGCGAAGCCCGGCTTGCCGCCGCGGTGCGACACGTCGACGCCTTGGCGCCAATCCGCGGCGTCCTCCGAGAAATGGCTGGCGATGAACAGGGTGTCGGCGCGCGCGACGAGGGCGGCCTGGTCCTTGGTCAGGGCCTCTCCGCGCTGCACCGGCCGATTTTCGCCGATCCGCGAGATCTCACCGGCCAGAGCGGGCCGGCGGGCCTGGATGTACTTCGGGCAGTTGCCGAAGCTCTGCAGGACCTCGATCTCGAAGTCCTTCCGGCTTTTCCGGGCCACTCTGCCGTTGAGGCGATTGCGCCGGCGGGTCGGGAACTCGAGCCCCAAGGCGCCGATGTCCGCCCCCTCAACGAGCGCTTCGCCCAGAGGATCGCCATAGATCGGCCGCGCCGTCACCTGCAGCCTGTGCGCATCGATGGGTCGAAGAAAACCGGCCTCGCCCGCCAAGACCGAGGCCCAGGGCCGGCCGGCCACATCCCGCGTGCCGACGATCAGGAGGGACAGCTGGGCAAAGAACGCCTGATGCTCGGCCGGCATCTTACGGCGAATCATCCGCCGGCCGAGGTCCTCCATCTTGTCCGCCATGCCGATGCGAGCCTGGATTTCCTTCTCGCCCCGGTGAAAGGGTGACTGGTCTGCCGGCAAGTCCTACCTCCCCGCGCTTTGGCGTCCTTTATGCGCCCAAGGGTGGAAACCAGATCATACGCCACTCGACGGGAATCGGCTGACCCGAGATATATTAGACAATTGCAAATGGTTAGCGCATGCCGTCTGCGTTCACCGGCGCGGGCGAAGAACCTTGCAAGACCCCATGAGCTAGGGCGCGCTCTGTGGTCCTCCTTGACTTTCAAGCACGGCCGGCGCTACACAGTTGGCCCCCGGCGATAGGCGCCGGGGGCGAGCGGAAGCGCTGATATGACCTTAAGATCGTCATCTCATGCGAGGTATCGCAGCCGGGCCGACGCCGCGCCTTGGCTGCGGCCTTGCCGTGTCCTGCCGGAAGGGAGCTTTCCGCCGCGTCCGTGACGACCCGACATCGTTGGCGACGCCTTCGAAAACCCCTCCCGGGCCGCGGCCAAGGAGGGGTTAAGTTTTTCCGGCCTTAATTTTTTCGGGGCAAGGTCAGGCCCCGCCAAGCAGGAGCGAAGACCATGAGCGGCTTCGAGTTCATCGAGACCCGCGGCAAGCCGATCAAGGCCTGGATCAAGGGCGTCCCGGTCGAGGAGGCCGCGCGCAAGCAGTTAGAGAACATCGCCGCGCTGCCCTTCATCCACAAGCACGTGGCGGCCATGCCCGACGTGCACCTGGGCCGTGGCGCCACCGTCGGCTCGGTCATCGCGACCAAGGGCGCGATCATCCCGGCCGCGGTCGGGGTCGACATCGGCTGCGGCATGATGGCGGTGCAGACCGACCTGACCGCCGAGCGCCTGCCGGACTCGCTCGCCAAGCTCCGCGCCGAGATCGAGCGCGCGGTGCCGGTCGGCAACGGCAAGGGCGGCGACTGGAAGGACGGCCAAGTCCCGGCCCGAGCCGAGACCGCCTTCGGCCGCTCCGACCTGGCCGCGCGCCTGCAGGCCGTGGTCGCCAGGCACCCGAAGATCTTCACCCACAAGGCCCTGGCCCAGCTCGGCACCCTGGGCGGCGGCAACCACTTCGTCGAGGTCTGCCTGGACGAGGCGGGGCTGGTCTGGGTGATGCTGCACTCGGGCTCGCGCGGCACCGGCAACAAGGTCGGGACCTACTTTATCGAGCAGGCCCGCCGCGGCATCGAGAAGCGCTTCATCTCGGGCACCCTGCCGGACAAGGACCTGGCCTTCTTCATCGAAGGCGAGGACGCGCTCTTCGACGACTACACCGAGGCGGTCGGCTGGGCCCAGGACTACGCCCGCGCCAACCGCGAGGTGATGATGGCGCGCACCTTGGAGGCCCTGCGCAAGACCCTGCCGAAGCTCAAGACCGCCAAGGTCGCGGTCAACTGCCATCACAACTACGTGGAGCGGGAGAGCCACTTCGGCGCGGAGGTCTGGGTGACCCGCAAGGGCGCGGTGCGGGCCCGCGAAGGCGACCTGGGCATCATCCCGGGCTCGATGGGCGCGCGCTCCTTCATCGTGCGCGGCAAGGGCAACGCCGAGGCCTTCCACTCCTGCTCCCACGGGGCCGGCCGCGTCATGTCGCGCAGCGAGGCCAAGCGGCGCTTCACCCTGAAGGACCACCGCGCCGCGACCGAGGGCGTCGAGTGCCGCAAGGACGAGGGCGTGATCGACGAGACCCCGGCGGCCTACAAGGACATCGACGCGGTCATGGCCGCTCAGTCCGACCTGGTCGAGGTCCTCCACACCCTCAAGCAGGTCGTGTGCGTTAAGGGCTGAGCGTGGAGAAGAGTGCCGGTGGCACTCTTCTCCACGCTCAGGAGAAAAAGGCGGAACAGCGCCGGTGGCACTGTTCACGGGCTCAGAAATCGTGGGGGCACAGTGCCGGTGGCCCTCTCGCCCGCGCTCAGGGATGACGACATGAGTAAGCGCGACGCCGCGATCATCCTCGGTCTGTCCGTGGTCTCCTGGTTTTTCGTCTCCGGGTTCTTCGTGGCACTCGGCGCCCTGGCGACGCCGGGGACGGGCAGCCTGAGCGAAGGAACGGCGCGGTTCATGATGGTCTTCATGTCGCTGCCCCTGACGGCGGGCGCATCCGTTCTTGCCGGCTGGATCGCCTTCTTCCTCGGCAGGCACAGGCTGGCTGTCGGTCTCGTGTGTCTGCCTCTGCTGCACGTGGTCTTCATCATCGCCTTCGTCGTCGCGACCTTCACGATCTGCGACATGGAGTTCTGCCTGTAGCCGGTTCCGGCTGCAGGCTCCCCGATGGGGCGCCGGCTCGTCACCCATCGGTCCTTGGCGCGCGCAGGCCGCTGGCGGAGAACGAAGCGGACTTTACCCTTCTTCAAGAAGTCCCGGCGACCTTCGGGGCCAGCGACTTCCCCGGAGGCTCCATGCCCGCCCTGCCTGCGCGGCCAGACACCGCACCCCTGCCGCCCTGGCTCGGCCTCCTGCTCGCGCTGGCCAGTGCCTTGCTGCTGCGGGCCTCTCTCGGTTACCGGCCCTTTCCTTCGATCGACGACTACATCTATATCCCGCTCGCCTGGGCCAGCGCCGATCCCGGGCTCTATGGCAGCGATCTCTTGCTGCAGGGCCAGCGGCTACACTCGCCGGTCTGGCCCTTCCTGGTCTCCGGCCTGGAGGCGAGCCTGGGTCTGGCCACCGGGCTCTGGCTGCTGACTCTTCTGCTGTCGCTGGCCACCTTCGGCGCCCTCTGGCAGCTCTGCAGGCGCTTGGGGGGCAGCGGAGTCTTCCTTCCGCTGACCTGTGTGATCGCGCTGGGCGCCCAGGTGCAGGGCCTGGGCCGTGGCCAGTACGATGGCCTCTTCGGCAACGCCTTCCACATGCAGTGGCTGGCGCTGGTCCTGGTGCTCTGGGCCTATGAGGCCTGGCTGCGGCCCCGCAGCCTCTTGGCCGGCACGCTGCTCGGCCTCGCCTGCATCGCCCATCCGGTGGTCGCCCTGCACGGCGGGGCCGTGGTCGCCGCCTCCGCCCTGGCTCTGGGCCGTGCCGGCTTCCGGCCGTTGGCGCTCACCGGCCTTGCGACCGCCTTGGTCTCGGCGCCGGTGTCGCTGCCCTTGGCGTGGGACTTCCTGCTGTCACCGCGCGGAGACCTGCCGTCGGCCCTGCTCGTCGAGCAGGGTTACCTGTTCCGCACGCCGCAGGAATTCATCCTGATCGGCGGTGCCGTGGCCATCGTGGTCACGATCGCCGCCCTGGGCCTCGCAGCGACGGCGGCGTTGCTGGAGCGTCAACCGGGTCCGCAGCCCCGCGCCTTTCTCGGCCTGCTGCTGGGCCAGGCCGCGATCGCAGCGCTGGCCATTGCCTTCCACCTCGGGGAAGAGGGCCAGCCGCAGAAGCTCTGGCCCTATCTGCTGCATCTCACCCGCACCACCCCGTTGCTGCTCGGCCTCTCGGCCGTCGCCCTGGCAGCCGCGCTGGAGCAGGAGTTCCTGGGGACGCGGCAGGAACAGGAGCGCAGCCTGCGGCTCGGCTGGATCGTCTTTTGGGTGCTGCTGCTCTCCGGCTTCCTCACGCTGCTGCTGAGCCAGCCCGACGGGCGGCCGGGGCACTTCCTGCTGATGTTGCTCGGCCTCATCACCGTCCTCGCCGCACGCCGTCTCTGGCTGCGGCCCGTGCTGGCGGCACTTTGGGGCTTGGCCGGCCTGGGTGCCCTCGGCTTCTTTGTCTGGCAGAGCGAGCTGACGTCCAAGCCCGGCGCGGGCGAGGCCGCGCTCTTCGCCTGGGCGCAGGCGGAGACCGAGGCCGAGGCCCTTTTCATCCTTCCGCCCGGTTTCGAGAAGTTTCGCTTTCATGCCCGGCGCAGCGGGTTCGTCGATTTCAAAGGCTTTCCCGCCTCCGAGCCGGCGCTGATCCCAGAGTGGCGCCGGCGCCTGGAGCTGGTCGCCCGCCCCGACGGCCGCGCGCGCCAGGCCAAGGGCTGGAAAGGCATAGCAGAATGGGACCGCAGCTATGCCAACTTCAACACCCCGGCGCGGATTGCCGAGCTGCTGCAGGAGACCCGGGCCGACTACTTCGTCTGGGACGCCGAAGGGCTTCTGATCCCTCCCTTCCTGCCGCACACGGATTCGGGGGACCCGCGGCTTGAGACCGCCTTCCGGAACGGCCGATTCCTCGTCTACCGTCTCAAGGGGGCGCCCCTTGGCGGCTAAAGTCTCGCTCGGCATCGGCCCTTGGCAGCTCGGCGCCGGCCTGCTGCTCGCGCTCGCGCTGATCTGGCTCTGGTACAGCCTGTCGGTCGAGGCCCGACGGCCGGCCTCGACCGACATCGTCCTAGTCGAGGAAGCGGCCCCGCCCGCCGCCGGCCCGGCGGCCCTGCCCGCCGTCGACGACGCCGGCCCCCGGCTGCGCCTGGGCTTCGCCGGCGACATCATGCAACACCGGGCCCAGGCCGACGACGATTTCGCTGCCTCTTACGCCGGGATCGCGCCGATCCTCCGGGGCTTCGACCTCGCCTTGGGCAACCTCGAGTTTCCGGTCCACCCGGGGCGTCCCCTCGGGCCACCACCGAACTCCGTCCAGTTCAATGGGTCGCCGGCGCATCTCGACGCCCTGGCCGGCGCCGGCTTCGACCTGCTCAGCCAGGCCAACAACCATGTCTTCGACCAGGGCCTCGAAGGCGCCCTCCGGACGAGGGCCGAACTGGAAGCGCGCGGCTTGATCGGGCTCGGCGTCGGGGCCTCGCCAGCCGAGATCGGCCCTCGAGTCGTCGAGGTGAAGGGCGTCCGCCTGGCCTTTGTCGCCTATACCTTCCCGCCCAACTACTACGAGGACAAAACCGGGAAGCCGAGCTATTGGGCGCGGGACTGGCCGATCCATGCCCTCAACTTCGAGGACTGGACCGGTCCCTATCGGGCCCAGGGCCAAAGCCTCTTTGCGGAGCACGTCGCGGCGGCGCAGGCCCAGGGTGCCGAGATGCTGATCGCCCTGGTGCACTGGGGGCGGGAATGGCACTACCAGCCCAGCGCCGACCAGCGCCGCGCCGCGCATGACATGATCGAGGCCGGCATCGGCCTCGTCGTCGGCAGCCAATCCCACGTCCTCGGGCCACCGGAGGTCTACCGCGACGGCCTCATCGCCTACAGCCTTGGCAACCTCAACTCCGACTTCGTGCCGGCCGAGGTGCGCCTGGGCGCTCTGCTGGAAGTGACCCTCACCAGGCGGCGAGACCGCCTCGCGCTCACCGGCTTCCGCTACCTGCCCGTGGTCTCCGAACGCGAGGGCCACCGCGTGACGTTGCTGGAGGACGCGGCGGCGCCGGAAGCGGGCGAGCTGCGGCGCCTGGCCGCAAGGATCCTGGGGCCGGCGGCCGGGGTCGGCGGCGAGCAGACCGCCGCCGCGCCCGGAGCACGATGACATAAGGTCGAATCGGCCTCACGTCCGAATCGTGCTCCTAAATGTTGAAGTGGGGCGGGATCTTGAAAGAGTCCCGTGCCCTTGCCTTGAGGTCATCCTTCGACAGGGGGTGCTGCCCGGCGCTACGCGCCCCGTCGAAGGGCGAGGGTGGCCGTTCGCAGTTCTTCAACAACCTGCTAGAAGATTGACTGGCCGCCGTTGCCCTGTTGGTAGTCGACGTCGAGCAACGCCACCCGCCCTACCCCGACGGCCGGCACAGCGGGAAGACTGCCGGCCGTAAAGGACATCGAACGATCGCGTTTTAGCTCGAACCGGAGCCCCAGATGCCCACCCTCGACCACCTGATCCCCTTCCTCCTCGCCACCCTGGTCTTCGCGGTCATGCCGGGGCCCGCGGTCCTCTACACCGCAGCCCAGACCCTGGCGCGCGGGCGGCGGGGCGGCTTCCTGGCGGCGCTGGGCATCCACCTCGGCGGCTTCGCCCATGTGATCGCCGCCGCGGCCGGGCTCTCGGCGGTCTTCAAGCTGGTGCCGGAGGCCTATGCCGCGGTGAAGCTCGCCGGCGCGCTCTACCTGGTCTGGCTCGGCATCGGGATCATCCGGGGCGGGCGGGACCGGAGCGATCTGCCACAGGTCCGCGACAAGCGGGCGCGGCGGGCCTTCCTGGAGAGCGTCGTCGTGGAGGTCTTGAACCCCAAGGCCGCGATCTTCTACATCGCCTTCCTGCCGCAGTTCGTCGACCCGGCCGCGGCGGCGCCGGTCTGGCTGCAGTTCCTGGTCCTAGGCGTGATCGTCAACCTGGCCTTCAGTGCCATGGATGTGGTCACGGTCCTCTTGACCTCGACCATGCTGCGCCGCGTCCGCGACAGCGGCCTGGGCGAAAAGATCCTCCGCTGGCTCGGCGGCTCGATCCTGATCGGCCTCGGCGCAAGACTGGCGGTCTCGGAGCGGTGAGCGACCCAACCGACCCTCCCACATGTCATTGCCGGGGCGCGTACGCGCGGCGCTTCGCGCGACCCGGCAATCCATGGTGCCGCTGCTCGATGAATGCCCGGATCAAGTCCGGGCATGACAGCGAGAGAGTTACATCGGCAGCCGACCCTCTACGCTTCCTCGAAGCCCTGCAGCACGCCCACCGCGTTGAGGCCGATCTCCTCCACGGCGTAGCCGCCTTCCATGACGAAGAGGGTGGGCAGGCCGAGGGCGGCGACGCGGGCGCCGATCGCGGGGTAGTCGGAGCTCTCCAGCTTGAACCGGGAGATCGGGTCCTTCTCGAAGGTGTCGACGCCGAGGGAGACGACCAGGGCCTCGGCGCCGTAGGCGGCGATCTTCCGGCAGGCGTCCTCCAGGGCCTCGGACCAGAGGTCCATGCCGCTGCCCCAGGCCAGCGGGTAGTTGGCGGTGCAGCCCTCGCCGGCGCCTTCGCCGGTCTCGTCGGCGTAGCCGAGGAAGTAGGGGAACTCCTGGCGCGGGTCGCCGTGGATCGAGGCGAAGAAGACGTCGCCGCGGTCGTAGAAGATCGACTGCGTCCCGTTGCCGTGGTGGTAGTCGACGTCGAGCAGCGCGACCCGCTCCGCCCCGCCGTCGCGGAAGGCCTGGGCGGCGATGGCGGCGTTGTTGAGGAAGCAGTAGCCGCCGTAATAGTCCCGCGCGGCGTGGTGCCCCGGCGGCCGGCAGAGCGCGAAGGCCGCGCGCGCGCCGCCGGCGACCAGGGCCTGGCCGGTGAGCGCCACGTTGGCCGAAGCGGTGATCGCCCGCCAGGTGCCGGCGGTGATCGGCGTGCCGGCGTCGAAGGAGAAGTAGCTGAGCTTGCCGTCGATGGCCTCGGGCTCGCGGTCGCTGCGCAGGCCGCGGATCGGCCAGACCAGCGGCAGGGCGTCGTAGTCGCCGTGGACGGCGACCCAGGCCTCCCAGGCGGTCTCCAGGAAGGTCAGGAAGTTCTCGGCATGGATCCGCGCCAGGGCTTCGCGCCCGAAGTCGTCCGGCGGCCGGACCTCGCCCAGCCCGACCTCGCGGACCCGCGCAAGGACGATCTCGGCCCGCTCCGGCTTCTCGAAGGCCGGCAGCAGCTTGCCGTCGATCAGCTCGGCCTTGCCGTGGTGCAGGCGATGGTCTTGGCTGTAGACGGTCAGCATGCGGCCTTGTCTCCGCCCTTGGCCCTCGGTTCAGTGCTCATCCTTCGTCGGTGTCGCTTCAAGACGGCCCCACCCCCGCTTTCACCCTCGGGCTTGACCCGAGGGTCCATGGAAGCGGCGGTCCGGGTCCATCATGGATTGCCGGGTCAAGCCCGGCAATGACAGCGAGAGGCGGAGACGTCCGAGCGAATCCCCCACGACGTCCCGACTCGTGCTTGCAAGCGGGCCGTTGCTTTGATGACAGGGGCGGCCCGCCTGCCGCCCCCCGCGCCGTCACTGCTTCAGCTTGGTCCAGACCCGGTCCTGGAGCTGCAGGGCCTTCTTGGAGCAGGTCTGGCTGAACATGGCCTTGATGTCGGCCGGCGGGTTGACCTCGGGCGCGGCCTTGAGCTCCTCGGTCATATACTTGCTGCTGCCGGCGATGCCGTTGGAATAGCCGGCGAAGTTCGACTGGATGGCGGCGTTCTGCGGCTCCAGCATGAAGGCGACGAACTTCAGCGCGTTGTCCCGGTTCTTGGCGCCGACCGGCACCGCGACGCTGTCGAACCAGGTGACCACGCCCTCCTTGGGATAGGCGTAGCGCAGCGAGGCCTTCTCCTTGCGCGCCCGCTGGGAATAGCCGTTCCAGTTGGTGTGGATCGCCGTGTCGCCGGAGACCAGGCGCTCGAGGATGCCGTCGGAGTTGTAGACCTTGACGTGGGGCTTCTGCGCCTGCAGCAGGGCCAAGACCTTCTGCATGTCCTCGGCGCTCTCACTACAAAACGGGACTCCCAGATAGATCTGCGCCATGGGGAAGAGATCATCCGGGGCATTGAACATGCCGATCCTGCCCTGCAGCTCGGCCGGCGGCTCGAAGAGCACCTTGTAGCTGTCGACCTCGCCGGTGTAGGCGCTGGTGTCGACGGTAAAGGAGGTCGTGCCCCACTGCCAGGGGATGGTGTAGGCGCCCTCTGGGTCCCATTCCGGCTTCTGCCAGCGCGCCTCGATGTTGGCGTAGCCGGGCAGCGCCGCGGCGTCGATCTTCTCCAGCAGGCCTTCCGTGACGAGGATCTGCACGAAGTTGTGAGTCGGCACGACGATGTCGTAGCCGGTCGCGCCCGACTTCAGCTTGGCCAGCAGGGTCTCGTTGGAATCGTAGGTGTCGAGGGTGACCTTGACCCCGGTCTCCGTCTCGAACCTCTCGATCAGCTCCGGCGCGGTGTAGTCGGTCCAGTTGTAGATGAAGAGCTCGCCCTCGGCCTTGGCCGCCGGCGCGGCACCCAAAGCCGCCGCCAGGGTGAGGCCGGCGAGCAGCGCCAATGTCCTGTTCATGCCCGTATCCTCCCTGTTTTCTTGTCGTTGCTCAGCGCCGCCGCCCGACCAGGTAGGACAGCGAAACGAAAAGCACGGAGACCAGCAGCAGCACCGTCGAGACGGCGTTGACCTCCGGCGTGATCCCCATGCGCACCATACCGTAGATGTAGAGCGGCAGGGTCGTCGAGCCCGCCTCGGCGACCATCAGGGTGATGATGAAGTCGTCGATCGAGATGATGAAGGCCAGCATCGCCCCCGAGAGCACGCCGGGCATCAAGAGCGGCAGGGTGACGTGGCGGAAGGTCTGCCATTCGCTCGCGTAGAGGTCCTGGGCGGCCTGCTCCAGGGTCGTGTCCATGCCCTGCAGCCGGGCGCGGATCGGCAGGAAGGCGAAGGGGATGCAGAACACGCTGTGGGCGATGATGACGTTGCCCAGCCCCAGCGAAAGGCCGATGGCGGCGAAGAAGGACAGGGTCGCGACCGCGGTCACGATCTCCGGCACCACCAGCGGCAGGGTCAGCACGGCGTAGGCCGCCGTTCGGCCGCGGAAGCGCCCGCCGCGGGCCAAGGCCAGGGCGGCGCAGGTCGCCAGCACCGTCGCGATGGCGGTCGCCACGGTGGCGACGGTCAGGCTGTTGAGGGCGGCGCGCTGGATATCGTCGTTGGCGAAGGCGCGCAGGTACCACTCCAGGCTGAAGCCGGCCCAGATCGTCGCCGAACGCCCGGCGTTGAAGGAGAAGACCACCAGGATCGCGATCGGCGCGTAGAGGTAGAGGAAGAAGACCAGGGTCGTCGCGCCGAAGCCGGGAAAGCGCCCGACCGCGAAGCCGCGGCGGGAAGGCGTGACCGGCGCCGCGGCGGTCTCCCGCGCGCCTTCGGCCAGCGCCGTCACTGTCCCGGCTCCGTCGCCGCGCGCCGCGCCGGCCCCAGCGCGTAGTAGGTCATGGCGGCGAGCACGGCGGCCATGAGGAAGAGCGCCGCCGCCGATCCGAAGGGCCAGTTGCGCGAGGAGGAGAACTGCATCTGGATCAGGCTGCCGATCATCAGCTTCTTGCCGCCGCCCAGCAGGTCGGGGGCGATGAAGGCGCCGACGCTGGGGATGAAGACCAGGATCGATCCGGCGACGATTCCCGGCAGGGCCAGGGGCAGGATGACCCGGCGCAGGACCTGGCGGCGGTTGGCGTAGAGGTCGTGGGCCGCCTCGACCAGGCGCAGGTCCAGCTTCTCGATGCTGGCGTAGATCGGCAGGATCATGAAGGGGATGTAGGTGTAGACCAGCCCGAGCAGGATTGCCCCGTTCGTGTAGAGCAGGGTCATCGGCCGGTCGATGATCCCGGCCGCCAGCAGCAGGTTGTTGACCAAGCCGTGGTCGCGGAGGATCAGGATCCAGCAGAAGGTCCGGATCAGCAGATTGGTCCAGAAGGGAATCGTGACCAAGAAGACCAGCAGGTTGCGCCGGGCCTCGGGCTGGGTCGCCATGTAGTAGGCGACCGGGAAGCCGATCAGGAGGCTCAGCAGCATCGCCGCCGCCGCCAGCAGGATCGAGCGGCCGAAGATCACCAGGTAGGCGGGATTGAAGACCAGGCTGTCGTCGAGGTCGCGCTCGAAGAAGAACTGGACGTAGGCCTCGGCCGAGACGCGCGGCTCGACCCCGCCGTAGGGATCGGCCTCGAGGACGGAATAGACCGCGATGATGCCGATCGGCAGCAGCATGAAGACGCCGATCATGGCCAGCGCCGGCCCCAGGCCGAGCACCCGCCGCAGCCCTGATCGGGCCCGTGCCATCAGTCGCGCAGGATCCTGAGCGCGGCGACCGGCAGGGCGACCGCGACCATGTCGCCGCGGGCGAAGGCCGCCGTGCCGTTCTCGCGGTTGCCGCCGCGCGCGACCAGGCGGCCGCCGCCGGCCAGGGCGATGTGATAGGAGGTCGTGGTGCCCTGGTAGATCTGCTCGCTGATCGTGCCGACAAAGGCGCCGTTGTCGCGGCCGTCGCGCGCCGCCGGAGTCAGGCCGATCTTCTCCGGCCGCAGGGCCAGGGTCACCTTCTCGCCCCGGGCGCCTTCGCCCGGGACCCGGAGCTGCTGCCCGCCCTCCAGCGCGCAGAGCAGGCTGCCCGCAGCGGCCTCGACGACCCGTGCCTCGAGGAAGTTGGACTCGCCGATGAAGTCGGCGACGAAGCGGTTGACCGGCGCCTCGTAGATCTCGTGGGGCGCGCCGACCTGCTGGACCCGGCCCGCCGACATCACGGCCAGGCGGTCCGACATGGTGATCGCCTCCTCCTGGTCGTGGGTCACGAAGACGAAGGTGATGCCGGTCTCGCGCTGCAGGCGCTTCAGCTCCAGCTGCATCTCCTTGCGCAGCTTGAAGTCCAGGGCCGAGAGCGGCTCGTCCAGCAGCAGCACCTTGGGATGGTTGGCCAGGGCCCGGGCCAGGGCGACCCTCTGCTGCTGGCCGCCGGAGAGCTGCGCCGTGCGCCGCCCGGCCAGGCCCTCGAGCTTGACCAGGGCCAGCATCTCGGCCACCGCCGCCTCGATCTCCGCCTTGGGCCGCTTGCGCATCGCCAGGCCGAAGCCGATGTTCTCGGCGACGCTGAGGTGCGGGAAGAGGGCGTAGTTCTGGAACACCGTGTTGACCGGCCGCTTGAAGGGCGGCAGCCCGCCGATCGCCTGGCCCTCCAGCAGGATCTCGCCGCGGTCCGGCTGCTCGAAACCGGCGATCAGGCGCAGCAGGGTGGTCTTGCCGCAGCCCGACGGCCCCAGAAGGGTGAAAAACTCGTTCTGCCGAATTCCGGCCGAGACCTCTTCGAGCGCAACCACCCGCTCGCCGCCGCTTCCGAAGACCTTGGTCGCGGCCCGCACCTCTACGGCGATTCCCTGCGCCACGCCTGCGACCCTCCCGCTCGCCCGCCCTGGCGCCTTGCCGGGTCGGGGCGACCTCGCCCGCCGAAGGTTATAGTCTCTTTGCGTCTTGCTCCGCACCGGCGGAGATCGGCATAGTGCCCCGCCCCAAGGTGGGCTGCAAGGAATGGCGAGCGCCGGGACCAGGGAGAGGGATGACCGAGTTCAAGCTGCTGGATGACGACGAACCGCGACCGGTCACCGTCGAGCGGGAGGGCGGTGCCTCGCCCTTCGTGATCGCCGTCGACCACGCGAGCAACCGGATCCCGCGCCGCCTGGGAGACCTCGGGCTGTCGGAGGCCGAGCGCCGACGGCACATCGCCTGGGACATCGGTGCCGCCGAGGTCGCGCGCGGCCTCGCCGAGACGCTGGATGCGGCCTGCGTGCTGCAGAACTACTCGCGGCTGGTGGTCGACTGCAACCGCTCGCCCAACGTGACCGCCTCGGTGCCGGTGCTCAGCGAGGCGACGCCGATCCCCGGCAACCGGGACCTGACCTCGGCGGAGCTCCTCGCCCGGATCCGCGAGATCCTCGACCCCTACCAGGACCGCATCGCCGACCTGCTGGACGCTCGCGATCTCACCAAGCGGCCCAGCGTGCTGGTCGCCCTGCACAGCTTCACGCCCAGCTTTCTGGGCGAGCCCCGGCCCTGGCACATCGGCATCTTGTACAACCGCGACGCCCGCCTGGCCCACGGCCTGATGGCCCTCCTGGCCGAACAGGGCGACCTTGTGGTCGGCGACAACCAGCCCTACGCGGTCTCGGACGAGACCGACTACACCATCCCGGTGCATGGCGAGCAGCGCGGCCTGATCCACGTTGAGATCGAGATCCGCCAGGATCTGGTCGCGGACCCCGCGGGCCAGGCGGCCTGGGTCGAGCGCCTGGCCGACCTGCTGCCGCGGGCGCTGGACCGGGTGGTCGCGGACTACCGCAGCCCGGACAGAGCCTCGTGAGAGTCGGGATACGGCCGAAGCGCGGCCAGGGTCACACTTTGCTGGAGATCACCGAGCCAGCTCCAGATCGAGACGCATGCCCATCATGTCGAGCTCCAACTGGCCGATCAGCCAGGATTGCCGATAATCGCGATCGCGCATCTGATCGCTTTTCACCCGCTTCACCCGCTCTTCCGCAACCCTGATGTTCAATTCGTGCAGCGCCCGCATTTCCTTGTTCATTTCGAGATCGAGCTCCAGCCTTGCCACCTCCAGGCGTCCCTCGGCCTTCTCGACCAGCACGGCCTGAATATCCGGCTCTGCCTTGCTTTGCTCGGCCAAGAACGTACGCAACACGTTTCTCTTGTTCTCCAGCAGCTTGATCAGGATCGGCGAATAGACCCCGCCGCCGAAGGTCTTGTTGGCTTTATTGGCAAAGGCGAGCTGGGCCTCCAGCAGGTTCAGCTCGGCTTCCTCATAGCTCGTGTCTCGAAGCGTTTGCTCTTCCGGAGACTGATTTTGCGCCAAGGCCCCATGCTGGCTCCAAAGAAGAGCCGAGTTGCCGCAAATCAGCCCAAGGACGAAGACGAGGATATAGGCGACGTGTTTGGCTCTCATGGATCGACTCCCTTGCTCTGACGGGTCATGTTTTTGCGTTCCAAAAGGGGCTCTGCGCGGGCGGCGGCCGGCATCCACCGGTCCTGCAGGCTTCCGGTCGCGGGCGTGCTTCGCAGTCCGTCGCCCGATGCCCGGGCCGCGGCACCGGGCAGCCATCTATAAAAGAGCCTTGCGCAAGTGAGCCAGCACACCGCTTCCATCGCGGCGACAGGTTTTCGTGCGTGATCCATGCCGTGCACCCCCCGCCCTGTTTACGCCGATCCCACTCTAGCGCAGCCATGGCAGGGACGCTTCTAGGTTTGCGCGGAAACTCTCCGTCGTGCCGATCACCGGCTGTCAGCCGACCTGAAGGGCAGTCTGTCCACAACAACCGCGAGACCGAGCGGCCTAGAACCGGCCCCGACAGGGAGGGCGAAGGCCCGGCTTGGCCCATCCGCGGCGTTCAGAGCTACAGCGACCAGGCCCGCCGAGGCCTCGGATACCGACCGCGCAGGGCCCCGCTGGCGATCAAGCACGCCCGGCGAAAGAAGGGCACCTTCGAGGTCGCCCCAATGGTCGGTGGAGCCGGCCTGGGCTTTCCAATGCCGAGGGTTGCCGCGTGCGTGCCGAAGGGGCGGCCGGTGGAGCCACCTCCCTTGTTACTGCATGCACTTGCCGAACTGGGACTTCCTCTGCTGGCCGGCGTAGAAGTCGGAGACACCGTATTCGAAGACGTCCATGTCGTCCGTGTCGCTGCCGAAGCCGCCATCCCATATGCCGGCCCTGTAGGCGGACTCGGCGGCGAGATAGCAGGATTCGATACGGGCCTGACGCTCCACCGAAAAACCCTCCGCATCGGAATGCCAGGCATCGGTCTCCCGGCTGAGGAAGGAACTGTCCAGATTCAAGACCTGACCCGTCTCGACCGCCGGCTCGGTCTGCAGCGCCGCTTGCTGAGGCGACTGATCTTCGGCCCTGACCGGAGAGGTCGAGGCGATCGCCGCCACGCCCAGAAGTACCAGGGACAGCCTGGTGATCGCTTGCATCTTGCCGGAAAAATCGAATTGGCTCATCGCTGCCCCCCAGGTTCCGCGGCGCTCGTGATCTCTGGCTTTCCACGGGCCGCCCGCACTTTGCTTGCACGATATGAATGTGGCTGAAGGCAGGGGCGGCTTGTAGTTTCTAACCGTGAGAAACGTTGCTAATCTGCGTTAGGAACCGTGCCCGACAGGAAACACCACGACGACGCACAGGTGATCTGACCCAAGCCATGCGGTCGTAACGATTGCAGGCAGGGATTTGCAGGGCCGACAGCGCCCTGGCGAACGGGGCGACGATGATCGAAGAACCGGGGGGCATCGCCCAAACAGCGTCTGACGTGCGGCCGTCCACCGAGACTGTTGTCGCTGCGCTTCAACGAGTGCTCGCGAGCCCAGATTTCGCGCGATCGAAGCGAATGAGGCAACTCATTCGCTACCTTGTCGAGGCGTCGCTCAACGGCGAGGTCGAGCGGACCAAGGAATTCTCGATCGCGGTCGAGGTCTTCGGGCGGGACGAGAGCTTCGACCCCCAGACCAGCTCGCTCGTGCGTGTCGAGGCCGGGCGGCTGCGGCGCACACTGAAGCAGTACTACCTGACTCACGGAAAGAACGAGCCCCTTAGGATCGAAATCCCAAAGGGGAACTACGTGGCCGAGTTCCGTATGGCCGGCGACAGCGGTCGGGACCCGGGATTTCCCGTCGCCCGGCCCGCGTCGAGGGAAAAGACGCCACGGGCTCCTGTCGATCCCGGTGACGTCAGCCTGGCCGGGCGGCCGGCCGCCGCCGCGAGAGCCCGGGAGAGGACCGCGAACGGCACCAGGCCGCCGACCATCCTGGTGGTCGACGACGAGCCGCAGGTTGAGGCTCTGATCTCTCAGAAGTTCCGTCGGCGCGTTCGCGACGGCAGCATGTCGTTTCTCTTCGCGCACGACGGCGAGGAGGCCCTGGACACCCTCCTCAGGACCTCCGACATCGACATGATCCTGACCGACATCAACATGCCGCGCATGGACGGTCTGACCCTTCTGGATCATCTGCCCGAGATCAATCCGATCCTGATGGCGGTCGTGGTCACGGCCTATGGCGACATGCCGAACATCCGTACCGCGATGAACCGGGGCGCCTTCGATTTCATCACCAAGCCGATCGACTTCGACGACCTCACCGCGACCATGGAACGCGCGCTCGCACAGAGCGCCATCCTCCGCGAGGCGGCTGTCGAGCACGACCAGTTGCTCAGCCTGCGCAAGGAACTGACCATCGCCCGGGGCATCCAGAACTCCCTTCTGCCGGACCACCTTCCGCAGGAGCAGCGCTTCGCCGTGCATTGCCGGAGCAAGCCCGCCGCCGAGTTCGGCAGCGACTTCTATGACGTCTTCCCCATCGACGACGACCGCTGGGGAATCCTGATCGGCGAGGCCTCCGGCCGGGGCATCGGCGCCGCGCTCGGCATGGCGGTCTCGCGCACGGCGATCAGGACCGCGGCCCTGACCGGGCTCCCGGTGGATGGCAGCGTCACGCGCCTGAACGACCTTCTCTACGATCATTCCGGATCGGAAATCCTGGCGTCGCTCTTCTTCGGAACCTACGACGCGGCCACAGGGACGCTGGCCTATGTCAGCGCCGGCCATCAGCCATCCTACGCCCTGAGGACGGGGGGACAGCTCGAAATCCTGCCCTGTGATCCGGGCTCGGCCGCCGGCCTTCAGGCGGAGGCGTCCTACGCGGCGCAGCAGACGACACTGGCCCCGGGCGAGAGCCTGTTCCTCTACACCGACGGCGTGCCCAGGGCCTTCGACGGCATGCAGCGGCAGTTCTCCATCGGGCGCTTGGAGGAGGTCTTGAGCGTCGGCGCCGATCTCTCGTCGCGGGAACTGTCCGAGCGGGTGCTGGCGGCGGTCGACACCTTCGTCGGCGCGGCCGAGCAGACGGATGACATCACCTGCATGGCGTTCAAACGGCTCGCCTGAAGCGGGATGATCCGAAGCCGATCCGGCTTCCTGTCCGAATTTCGGTCACTTTCAGAAGTCTATCGCCTTGCACCTGAAGGCGGCGAAGCGTGAGGGTGTTGGCCACGTCCCGGCCGTCCGGGAGCGTCGCCACGGCCGGACAGCCCTGCTATTCGCTCGCCGATCAGGTCAGGGATTCGGAGTGCGGCGCGGGATGGCGGGGGAGAACCAGGACGAACTCCGTAAAGCGGTCTTCCTCGCTTTCGACCCCGAGACTGCCTCCGTGCTGATGCACGACCGTGTCATAGCTCAAGGACAAGCCGAGACCGGTTCCCTCGCCCGGGGGCTTGGTGGTGAAGAAGGGATCGAAGATGTTGTTGGCGACGTCCCCGGGAATTCCGGTGCCGTTGTCCCTCACGCGGATCTCAACCCTGTCACCGCAGTCCCGGGAGCTTACTCGGAGGACGGGCGCGTAGTCGCCCGAGGTCTCGAGGCGTTGTCGCTGGCGCATGGCGTAGATGCCGTTGCCGAAGAGGTTCAGCAGGACTCGGCTAATGTCCTGGACGGCTATGGTGATCGAGCCGGCCTTGGGGTCGAAATTGCGCTCCAAGGCGACGTTGCCTGATTGATCCTGAGCGCGCGCGCCGTGGTAGGCGAGTTTCAGGTTCTCTTCCAGGAAGGTGTTGACGTCGATGTCGCGCCGTTCGCTGCCTTCGTCGCGCGCGTGCTGCAGCATGTTTTTCACGATGCTGTCGGCCCGCCGGCCCTGTTCATCTATTGTAGCCATGTTCGCGGTCAGTGTGGAAACCAGATCGTCCAGATGGTTTCGCTGCTCTCCACTGAGCGCCTGGCGGGCCGGTTCGACGGCCTGCCTCAGCTCGTCGATCAGCTCGACGGAGACCTCCGCGAAGTTGTTGATGAAATTGAGCGGGTTCTTGATCTCGTGCGCGACACCGGCCGTCAACTGTCCGAGGGAGGCCATCTTCTCGGATACCACCAACTGCTGCTGGGTCCTGGTCAGTTTCGCCAGGGCTGTCTCGGCCTGCTCCTTGGCTTGCCGCAGCTCCGCCTCGGCCTGCTTGAGATGGGTGATGTCGTCACCCATCGGCACTATGAGAGTGACCTCGCCGTGCTCATCTCTGACAGGCGTCGCGCCAAAGTTGATGATGTGCGCGGTGCCGTCGGTCGCGTGGTGGGTCGCCAAGAATCGCACGCTCTCTCCATCGGCGGCTCGTTTCAGCGCCTGTTTGAGCTGAGCTTGGAGATCCGGATCATGCGTCCACCAGGGGCAGTCCCAGAAGGGGAGTCCCAACACGTCCTCTTCGCTGGCACCGATCATCGCTAGGGCGGCCGCGTTGATCTCGATGAGGGTTCCGTCCGGCTTTAGAAGCCCCTGAAGTTGGGAGCCGGTGTTCAACATAGCCTTCGCGCGCGCCTCGCTTTCGCGCAGCGCCTCTTCGGCCCGCCTGCGTTTGGCGACCTGCCGCCGCAAACGCCGGTTCCAGGCAAGGATGACCAGGATGACCACCGCAGCGGCGCCGATTCCTCCGGCCCAGCGCAACACCGAAGCGAGACCCTCGTCTTCTTGCGCGCTTAGGGAGACCGGGCGGACCAAGGTTCTCTTCTCTTCCTCCCGGGACACCGAGGCGAGGGCGCTATCCGGAATCCGCATCGGTTTCGGCATGCCCTGCGGCACGGAATGGGCCGGGTCGAACGCGCTTGGCAGCCGATCGGCTCGTCTCGAGGAGGTGGTGCCTTGCTCCGGGATGACGGGCCGATGGCCGACTCCTTCGGCTGCCATTCGATTGAAGCCGGCGGAAATCCCAAGCTGGGCGTCGTCGCGCGCGCGCGATTCAGACGGTGTCGGTCCGTCTTGGGCGAAGGCGGACCGAGAGGCCAATACCGCAGAGAGCATCGCGACCAGTCCGATGGCAGCGATCCAGCCCGCACAGAACAACTTCATGGAGTGTCCCTTCCGAGGTGTCCGTCGACATGGTCCATACACGGCTGGCTCTGCAGGCCCGAAAACAGTGTCCACCCTTTCCTGCCGGAACCGCAAAAAAACCAGGTTCGGCACATCTGCGAAGTTCTAGGCCACGACCGCAGCGTTCGGCGAGACCACGGAGACAAACATAGCATCGCCGCGCAGGGCAGCCAGGATTTGGGAGCCCGCGTCCTGGCCAGGTCGCGACGACGGTCACCGCGGGACAGGCGCCGGCAGCGTGAGGCCACAGTGCCGAGATCCCGGAACGCGGACTACAGAACCCTCGTCTTGGAGTCCGCCCTTCGCCGAACCCTTGACCGTCAACCTACATCCTTCGCCTAGGGCGCCGCTTGGTGCTAGCATCGTTCGCAACCGGAAAGGGCGAAGGGAACGCTCCCGGGCTTGGCGGCACGGAATGCCCACCCGGCGCTGAAGGTGATGACAGGGAGGTTGGCGGGCGATGCTCATCAGCAAGGAACAGCGCGAGCCCTATTTCTGGGAAGCGATCGTCTCGCTCGTCTCCCTGGTGATCGGCATCATGCTGTCGATCGTGGTCTACGGCACCGATCCGCACATCCCCATGCTGCTCGGCGTCCTGGTGGCGGGGCTGATCGGCACCCGGGCCGGCTACGCCTGGGAGGTCATCCAAGACGGCATGCTGAAAGGCATCGCCAACTCCCTCCAGGCGATCGTCATCCTGCTGATCATTGGCGTCCTGATCGGGGTCTGGATCGTCTCCGGCGTCGTGCCGTCCCTGCTGTACTACGGCCTGAAGACCCTCTCGCCGGAGATCTTTCTGCCGGCGGCCCTCATCATCTGCGCGGTCACCTCGCTAGCGACTGGGAGCTCCTGGGGCACGACGGGCACCATCGGCGTCGCCCTGATGGGCATCGGCGCCGGGCTCGGTTTTCCCCTGCCGCTGGTCGCCGGCGCCGTGCTCTCGGGCGCCTACTTCGGCGACAAGATGTCGCCGCTGTCCGACACGACCAACCTGGCGCCGGCCATGGCGGGGACCGACATCTACACCCACATCCGGCACATGACCTACACCTCGGGCACCGCCTTCGGCCTGACCCTGGTCATCGAGATCGTGCTCAGCTTCTTCTACGGCGGCGGCGAGGAGAACCTCGCTTCGGTCCAGGAGATCATCGCGACCCTGGAGCGCGACTTCACCGTCGGGCCCTGGCACATCATCCCGGCGCTCTTGGTGATCGTCTGCGCCTACCGCAAGTACCCGGCGATCCCCGGTCTGGTCGCCGGCGTGCTCTCGGCGGTCATCCTGGGATTCATCTTCGAAGGCGTCACCTATCCGCAGCTGCTGGAGGTGTCCTACGGCGGCTATGCCAGCAACACCGGCGTCGAGACCGTCGATTCCCTGCTCAGCAAGGGCGGCTTCACCTCGATGCTCTACGCAATCTCGATCGTGATCTGCGCGATGATGTTCGGCGGCATCATGGAGGAGACCCACCAGCTGAAAGTCATCGTCGACCGGATCCTGCGCCTGGCCACCTCCAGCTCCTCGCTGATCACATCGACCGTGCTGACCTGCCTGGGCGCCAACCTGGTGCTCTGCGACCAGTACATGGCGATCGTGATGGGCGGCCGGATGTACGCCCAGGCCTATCGCGACCGGGGCCTGCATGCCAAGAACCTGTCGCGGGCGGTGGAGGACAGCGCCACGGTGACCGCCAACCTGGTGCCCTGGAACTCCGGCGGCGCCTATCAGGCGGCGACCCTCGGCGTCGCTACCCTCGCCTACCTGCCCTTCAACTTCTTCTGCTGGCTATCGCCGGTCGTCACCCTGATCTTCGGCTGGATGGGCTGGACGATCGCGCCCGCGGAGGCGCCGAAGGCGCAGGAGGCGGCCACCAAGCCCGCACCCGCGGAGTAGGACGATGCCGAGACGCTTCACGATCGCGTTCGCGGTCCTGCTGCTGGGCCTCGCGCCGGCCCTATCGCCGCGCGCCCAGGACAAGGCGCTCGATCCCGACTCGACCCTGGCCGGCGTGCTGGACCGCGGGCGGCTCAGGGTCTGCTTCGAGGCCGGCTACCTGCCCTTCGAGATGATCGGCACCCGCTCGGGCCTGCGCGAGCGCAGCCTGCGCTCGGCCGACGAGCGCAAGGGCGGCCAGACGACCAGGTTCGGCGGCTTCGACATCGATCTGGCCCGGGAGATGGCGCGCGAGCTGGGCGTCGACTTCGTGCCGGTCAACACCCGCTGGACCAGCATCATCCCCTCGCTGACCCTGGGCCGCTGCGACATCATAATCAGCGGCATGTCGGTGACCGAGTGGCGCCGCCGCAAGGTCGACTTCTCCGAGCCCTACATGCAGGTCGGGCAGACGGTCCTCCTGAACGCCGAGCTGGCGGCACAGGTCACCGCCTACGTCGACCTGAACGATCCCCGCTACAAGGTCGCCTCGAAGCCCGGAACCACCGGCGAGGACGCGGTCCGGCGCCTGCTGCCCCAGGCCGACTACCGGCCCTTCGAGTCGGAGCTGGAAGCGGCGGAGGCCGTCGCCGAGGGCAAGGTCGACGCCCTGGTCTACGACCGGCCCTTCAACGCCACCTTCCTCGCGATGCGGGGCGGCGAGGGCCTGGTCTTTCTCGACGAGCCCTTTACCGAAGAAGCCATCGCCTTCGCGATCCGCAAGGAGGACCCGGACTTCCTGGCCTGGCTGAACGGCTTTCTGGAGAAGGTCCGGGCCGACGGCCGCTACGAGCGGCTGCGCCGCAAGTGGTTCGAATCGACCGAGTGGTTCGACCTCTACCGCTGACCCGCTGGAACCCTATTCCGCCGCCGCGACCAAGCCCGCCGCTTCGGCCCGGGGCAGCGCCGGCAGAGGCTCGTGCTCGAGGGTCACGACTTCCTCAGCCGCCGCGCGACGCCGCCTCCAGGCCCGCGCCATCAGGGCGAAGGCCGGAGGCACGAAGTAGAAGGACACCACCGAGGACAGCAGGACCCCGCCGGCGATCGCCATGGCGAAAGGCGGCCAGAAGCCGCCTCCGGCCAGGATCAGCGGCAGGAAGCCGCCGAAGGTGGTGATCGTGGTCGAGAAGATGTGCCGGCTCTGGGCCCCGACCGCCTCGGCAATCGCCGCCGTCTCGCCGGCCATGGCGGCCGGGTTCTTCTGCAGCGCGGTCAGAATGATGATCGCGGCGTTGATCGAGACGCCGATCGAGCCGATCACCCCGATCACCGCCATGATGCCGAAGGGGTACTGGAAGAGCGCCAGGGCCAGCAGGCTGAGCCCCATGGAGAGCACCGCGACCACGCCGACGATCGCCGAGAGCCCGAAGGAGTTGAAGGTGAGCACGATGGTCGCGACGGTCAGCGCGACGATGATGCCCGCCGCGGCCAGCATGTGGGTCAGGGTCTCGCTGCGGGCGTCGGCGTCGCCGCCGACCTCGAAGTGGTAGCCGTGCGGCAGGACGAGGCCGCTTTCGGCAATCTTTGCCCGCACCGTCTTCAGCGCCTCTTCCGGCAGGACCTGGCGGTGGGTGAAGCCCTGGATGGTGTTCACCCGCTCGCCGTTGCGCCGGAAGATCGGGCTCTCGGCCGGGACCAGGCGCAGCGAGCCCAGCGCGGCCAGCGGCACGCCGGGATAGGCGCCGGCCCGCGCCCGTTCCGCGGCGTCCGGGCCCAGGAGGTCGGTGCGGCGCAGCGCCTCGAAGGACTCGCGGCCAGCGGCGCCGACCCGCACCCGGACCGGCAGCTCCTCGCTGGCCTCCAGCAGCGAGCCGCCGAGGGCGCCCTCCAGGGTCGCCTCGAGCTGGCCCGCGATCGCTCCCATGTCGAGGCCCGAAAGCCGAGCCTTCTCCTCGTCGAGGTCGAGCGCCAGCTTCGGCGCGCCGCCGGTCAGCTGCGTCCGGGCCTGGAGGATTTCCGGCACCGAGACCATGACCGCGCGGACCTCCTCGCCGATCTCCCGCAGCACCTCGACGTCGGGGCCGAAGACCCGGATCTCGACCGGGGCGCTGACCGGCGGGCCCTGGACCAGGCCGCGCACGATGACCCGCGCCTGGGGGATCGCCCGGTCCAGGTCGCGCTGGAGCTCGGGCAGGATCCGCTCGGTCGCGGCCGGCGAGACGGTCGTGACCAGGGCCTCGGCGAAGCTCGATTCGGCGTCCTGGTCGGTGGTCATGTTGTAGTAGAAGGCCGGCGCGCTCTCGCCAATCACCCAGTGCAGCCGGCGGATCTCCGGGTAGCCGCGCAGGACCGCCTCGGCCCGGCGGGCGGCCCGCTCGGTCTCGGCGATCGCGGTCCCGTCCGGCAGCTTGACCTGGACATAGAACTGGTCGCGGTCGACCCCGGGGAAGAACTGCGCCTTCAGGGTCGGAAAGGCGCCGAAGCCGATGACCGGCAGGATCAGGGCGCCAAGCATGGCCAGCTTGGGGAAGCGCAGGGCGAGCGCCAGCGAGCGGCCGAAGGCGACACTGAGCCGGGGCAGCTGCAGCCCGCCGGCCAGGAGGCCGCCGCCCTCGCCGGAGGGCTTCAGGAACCAGCCCGAGAGCGCCGGGGTGATGGTCAGCGCCAGCGCCAGCGAGGCGAAGAGCATGATGATCACCGAGATCGCGATGGCGCCGACGAAGTCGCCCGGCGGCCCCGGCAGCAGCGCCATGGGCATGAAGGCCAGCGCCGTGGTCACGGTCGAGGCGAGCAGCGGCACCGCCAGGCGTCGCACCGCACCGCCGACTGCCTGCAGCCGCGCGGCGCCCCGGTCGAGCTTCTTGCGGATCTCGTCGGACATGACGATGCCGGCGTCGACCAGCAGGCCGAGGGCGACGATCAGGCCGGTCAGCGACATCTGGTGGACCGGGATTCCGATCGCCTGCAGCCCGGCGAGCGACATCAGGCTGGCGAGCGGCAGGATCGAGGCCACGATCAGCGCCGCGCGCCAGCCCAGGGTCACCAGCAGGACGGCCAGCACAAGGCCGGCGCCGATCAGGAGGTTGATGACGACGAAGGCCAGGCGGTCGGCGGTGTAGCCGCTCTGGTCGAAGAGCAGGCGATGCTCGAGGCCGGCCGGCAGCTCGGCCTCGAAGTCCTCCAGGATCGCGCGGACCCGGCCCATCCAGACGTCGACCTGGAGGTCGGCTTCCATCTTGGACGCGACGAGAATCGCCGGCACGCCGTCGGCGTAGGCCAGACTGGCCGCCGGCTCGCGGAAGGCCCTGGCCACGGTCGCGACGTCGGAGACCCGCAGGATCCGTCCGGCCGCGCCCTCGCGCAGCGGCACGTCGCGGATCCGCGCCAGCGAGGTGATCTCGCCGGTCACCTCGATCAGCAGGTCCTCCGCCGGACCGCGCAGCTGCCCGGCGCGCACCTTGCTGTCGGCCCGGGCGATGGCGGCCGACACCTCCGCCACGGTCAATCCGAGCGAGGCCAGCTTGCGCGGATCGATGGTGACCAGGATCTCCTCGTCCCGGGCGCCGTAGAGCTGAACCAGCTTGGTCCCCGAGAGCGTCCGCAGCCGGTCCTGGAGGATCTCGGCGTAGCGCCGGAGGATCGCCGGGTTGGCCGTCGTCCCGGGCCGGGCCGAGATCGCGCTGATCGCCGAGAAGGCGCCGGTGCGGTCGTCGTCGAAGCTCGGCTCGGGCACCCCGGCCGGGAAGTTGGCCGCGGCGTCGGCGATCGCGTCGCGCACCTCGGACCAGGTCTGCTCGATCTCGGCCTTCGAGAGGCTCCAGGCGAGCTCGACCCGGACGAAGGAGAGCCCGCTCCGCGAGGTCGACTCGATCTCCTTGATCTCGGGGATCTTCTTCAGCTCGTCCTCGACCTTCTCGGTGACCAGGGCCTCGACCCGCGCCGGGTCGGCGCCCGGGTAGGGCGTGACGACGGTCGCGAAGAGGTTGGAGATGGTCGGGTCCTCCTGGCGCCCGACCGTGAGCAGGGCCGAGGAGCCCGCGGCCAGGATCATCAGGACGGCCAGGGCGACGATCCGCCGGTTACGGAAGAACAGCGTCTCCACGGCGCCTACTCCCCGGCCGCCAGCGCGACCGCCTGGCCCGGGATGATCCGGTTGGTCCCGCCGAGCACGACCAGGGTGCCCGCGCCGATGGTCCCGCGCACGAAGGCGCGGCCGCCGTCCAGGTGCAGGATCTCCACCGCTTCCCGGGCGACCGTGGGCCTGCCGTCGCGCTCGACCACCGTCAGCACCGACCAGAGCCCCTTGCGGCCCTCGCTCAGCGCGGTCAGCGGCAGCCAGGCGCCGGCGCTCGGGACCCGGCGCGCGAGCAGCAGCTCGACGACCTCGCCGAAGGGCACCGCCTCGCCGCCGATCACCTCGAGCAGGACGGTGACCGTGCGGGTGCCGGTCTGGAGGTCGGGCCGCTTGGCGATCAGGCGGCCCTCCAGAGCGCGCCCGTCCGCATCCAGGGGGTAGAGCCGGCCGGTCTCAAGTCCCTTCGCCGCCTCGACCGAGACTCCGACCCGCAGCTGCCGGGCGCCGGCCTCCAGGAGCTCGACCACCGGCGTGCCGGCCGCGACCACCGCGCCCTCGTCGACCGAGCGGGCGGCGATGCGGCCGGCGTAGGGTGCCGTCAGGACCGACTTGCCGATGTCGACCTCGACCGAGGCGATGGCGGCGTCGATCCGCTCGATCGCCGCGGCGATCTCGGCCAGGCCGAAGCGGGCCTCGTCATGGCGCTGCTCGGTCTGCCAGCCCTTGGTGGCCAGGGCTTCCTGGCGCTCCAGGGTCGCCTCGGCCAGGGCTTCCTGGGCCTGCAGCTCGCGCCGCTGGGCGCGCAGCCGGTCCCGTTC
Source organism: Kiloniellales bacterium (assembly GCA_030066685.1). Taxonomy (NCBI): domain Bacteria; kingdom Pseudomonadati; phylum Pseudomonadota; class Alphaproteobacteria; order Rhodospirillales; species Kiloniellales bacterium. The sequence goes on from JASJBF010000055.1 coordinate 55,617, forward strand.
GGCCTCGAGCTTGGCCGTGTCCAGGCGGGCGACGACCTCGCCCCGCGCCACCCGGTCGCCTTCCTCGAAGAGCACCGCCAGGACCAGGCCGGCGCGTTCGAAGGCGAGCCGGGTCTCCCGGGCCGGCTCCAGGCGGCCGGCGAAGCGCTCGGTGACCCGGTAGCCGTCGTCCAGGCGGATCGGCCGCGCCTCGACCCTGACCGGGGGGTTGGCCGCCACCGCCGGCTCGGCCGCCGCCCGCAGGTGCAGGGCGGCGATGCCCCCGCCCATGAGGCCGAGGAAGCCGAGGCCGGTCAGCCCCAGCAGGACCCCCCGCCTGAGCGCCCCTGCGCCTCGCTCCGGTCTTGCGGCGTTTCCCGGCCCGGTCATCTCGCGTATCCTCGTGAACGGTCTTGAATGATGTTACCTTCGCTAACATATGTTAGTCTCGTTAACTTGGCAAGGGCAAGTTAGCCAAGCTAACATTCTTTCTACCGGCGAAACGGGGATTTGGATGAGGGCATCCGGCCAAACCGGAGCGGCGGCGGCACGCCAGAAGGCCAGGTACCACCATGGCGACCTGCGCGAGGCCCTGATCGCCGCGGCCTACCAGCTGGTCAGCGAGGCCGGTGCGGACGGCTTCTCGCTGGCCGACGCCTGCCGCCGCGCCGGGGTCTCGACCGCGGCGCCCTACCGCCACTTCAAGGACCGGGAGGAGCTGCTGGCCGAGGTCACGGCGCGCGGCTTCGGCGCTCTGACCGTCGACACCAAGGCCGCCGTCGAGGCCGAGGACGAGGGCAGCCTGGCCTCCATCGTCGCCATGGGCCGGGCCTACGTCGCCTTCGCGGCGGCGCAGCCCGGCCTGTTCCGTCTGATGTTCGGCCAGCCGCACCTGATGGGCGAGTTCCCGAAGGTCTCCGAGACCGGCGGCGAATGCTTCGGCTACGTGATCGCGCAGGTCCGGAAATACTGCGTCGCCCACGGGGTCGAGCGGGACGCCAACGAGATCGCGATCAAGCTCTGGACCTTCGTGCACGGCGCGTCGTCGCTGCTGATCGACGGCAAGTACGAGAAGGTGACGCCCGGGCTCGACGTGACCGAGATGATCGTCGGCGCCACCCCTCTGCTGGTCGGCCACCGGGACTGAAGCCGGAAACAAGCCTCAGCGCGGCGCCGCGTCGCCCCAGGCGTCCCGGCAGGCCTGCTCGCCGTCGGCCGGGGCGTCCTTCGTGAAGACCCACTCGAAGGGCACGACCACCGGGCTGGTGATCATGCGGAAGACCGTGCCGGCGACGGCCCCGGTCGAGACCCCGAGCTCGAAGTCCTCGAGGCGGCCCCGGACCCGGATCGGCGTCTGGGCGCTGAACATCTCCGGCCGCTTGGACCGCGGTGCGGCGCGGAAGTCGATGCTGTTCTTCTTGAAGTCGATGGTCCCGTCGGCGGAGGCCTGGATGCGCGAGGTGTCGACCAGCAGGGCGGTCGGGCGCATGACCCCGTCCTCGAGCCGGAAGCGGCCGACCAGGCAGTTGACCTTCGAGACCTCGGAGTCCAGCGACGGCAGGACCGAGGTGAAGAGGTTGACCGCCCAGAGGTCGAAGAGCTCGGCGTTCAGGTCCTTCGGCCAGACCGCGAAGTCGATGTGTCCCTCGGCCCCGCCCATGACCTCGGCCAGCTCCGGCCCTCGGGTTCTGACGTCGACGTCGAGGTTGAGCAGGCCGCCGGTCGTCGAGTCCGGATCGATGCGACGGGCCAGGACGCCGTAGTCGAAGCCGTCGACCTTGGCCCGCGCCTCCAGGCTGATGTCGTTTTCGCTCGGCTCCAGGGCGAAGCCGACCTCGATCTTGCCGCCGGGCACCTCCACCGTGATCGGCTCGACGGTCAGCCGGCCGTCCTGCAGGCCGGCCTCAAGCCGTCCGCTGCCCAGACGGTCCTGGCCGGAGAGCACCTCCTGCACCTCGACCGCGAGCGCCGCGTCGAGGCTGCGCAGGACCTGCGGCGAGAGCAGCTCCGCGACCTCCGTGTCGGCGGCGGCCTCGGGCACCGCGCTTTCCCCCGGCTCGGCGCCGCCGTCGCCCGGCGACCAGTCGCCGGTCTCGAAGTCGTCGAGCTGGATCACCGGGGCGGCGAAGGCGAGGTCCAGGCGGGGCCGGCCGCCCGTGGTGTCGAGATCGAGCTTTCCGGTCAGGGTGCTGCCGCCCACCCCGAGCTCGAGGTCCTCTATGTAGTAGCCGGTCTCCCGGCTGCCGAAGGCGCCGGACAGCCGGTAGGGGCCCCAGGGCGGCAGTGAGACCCGCAGCAGCTCGTCGAAGTCGCTGGCCCGCGCGCCGGAGAAATCCAGCTCGAAGCGCAGGTTCTGGGCCGCGACCGGCAGCGGCGTGGTGCCGGTGAACCGGAGCTCGGCCTTCGCCAGCTTGGCCGTCAGGGTCGCGCTCAAGCTCGTCTTGGGGCCGGCGAAGCTGGCCAGGCTGTCGGTCCGGATGCCGATCTTGACCGGCGTTTGGTCGATGCGGGCGTCCAGGGCCAGGGTGATCGGCTCGTCGACCCGGGCCTCGATCCGGCCTTCCGGGATCCGAAGCTCGAGCGTGCCCTCGGTGTTGGGGTCGCGGAGCCGCCAGAGGCCGTTGCTGAGGCCGGCCGAGAACTCCGAGCGTTCCAGGATCCCGCGCAGGGTCGCGCCGCGCAGCGCCAGGCTCAGTTCGAAGAGGCCGGCAGTCAGCTCCAGCCCCTGCGCGACGTCGAGCTGGGCCAGAACGTCGCCCACGTTGACGTCGCTCGAGCGAAGGTCGAGGCCGAAGGCGGGGACCTCGCCCCTCAGGTCGGCGGAGAGGCTGCCTTCGACGGCGGCCTCGGCGAAGACCGCCCGCAGCGGCGCCCCGGCCACGTAGCCGTCCCGGATCTGGGAGGAAAAGGCGATCTCGGTGAGGTCCTGGGGATCCGCCACGACGCGCTCGATCGTCACCTCGATATCGGAATCGGCCAGCTCGATGCCCTGCGGCAGGACCGGCACGTCGATGGCGAAGCCTTCCTCTTGATCCTCGGCGCCGGCGGCCTCGGGGTCTTCGGGAAAGAGATCGCCCAGTTCCGCCAAGTCCAGGGTGCCGACGGCAAGCTCGATGACGGTGATCGGCGTCTCGCCCTCCTGCCGGCTGCCGACGCTGCCTCGGAAGCCGCTGTCGCCGATCCGCCCCTCGTCGATACGGATGCGCAGATCGGCGTCGGCGCGGGTCACCTTGCCCCTCAGGGCATAGGCGCCCTCGGCCTCGGGCGCCACACCGAGCCAGCGCGACAGCTCGCCGATGCGGTCGCCGGCGATCGAGAAGTCGACATCGGCGACCGGCTCGTCCCTGAGGCCGCCCAGCGTTCCGCTGAGCCGCAGCTCCGCGCCGGCCCCGGTCGCGGTGAGGTCGAGGGGCCAGTTGCGCTCGACGAAGTTCTCGACGAAGGTGCCGCCGTCAAGTTCCAGCGAGAAGGGCTCCCTCAAAAGGGAGCCCGCGGCGGTAATCCGGGACTCCCCTGCAGCGGCGAAGAGGATGTCGAAGCGGTCGAGGGTGAAGTCGACCGGCTGCTCGCCCGCGTCGTGGCCGTAGGACAGCGCCGCCCCGGCGATGGCGACGCGCAGTTCCGTGGTCTCGACGAGCGCGCGGATCGTCTCGCCCCGCGCCGAGACCGCCAGCTCGGCGACTTCGAAGGCGCCCTCGATCCCCTCGGCGCGGGTCAGGAGGGCCAGCAGCCCGCCGATCTCGCTCTCCTGCGCCGCCAGGGACACCTGAACCTTCGGTTCGTCGCCGTCGGGCGCCAGCCGGATTTCGCCCTTGAAGGGGACTTCGGCGACGGTCGCGCTCAAGGGCCCGGTCAGCTGACCCTCAGACACCGCGACCCGGAACGACGCTTCGCGCACGCCGATCTGACTGTTGACCACCTCCCCGACGGTCAGGGTGAAATCCGCATCGACGTTCGCCAGCGGCGCCAGGGTCAGGATTCTGTCGTCGATATCGACCGGCTCGTCGGTCTCGGCCGCGTCCTCCGCTTCGGACCCCGCCTGCTGCCCCGCCGCGAGGGCGGCGCTCAGGGGCCCGGCGTCGATCCGCGGGATGTCGATCGAACCCTGGACCCGGGGCCGCGGTCCCGAGGTGTCGACCTCGAGCGCGCCGGAGAAAGCCGTGCGCACCAGCCGGCCCTCGAGATCCCCAAGCGTGAAAGCGCCGTCGGACTCGACCAGGCGGCCGCGCAGGTCGAAGCCGCCGATCTCCGGCAGCTCGTTGCCGAGGATCACCTCGAGCTCCTTCATTTCAGGCACGGCCAAGGCGAAGTCGAGGGCCAGGCCGCGGCCGCGCAGCGGCTCCGCGATCTCGCCGGTGACGGTGAGGTTGGTGCCGACGGCCGCCGCTGAGACATCGAGCTGCCAGGGCGCCTCGCCGTCGAAGAGCGAGGCGAGGTCGCCCCCCGTGAGGGTCACCGCGTAGGGCACCTTCTGCACCGCACCCTGGACATAGAGCTGCAGCGGCTGCCCGGTCTCCGCGCTCCCCGAAACCTCGTTGAGCTTGAGCGCGTAGCTCTGCCCGGCCGCGGCGTCGCGGTAGTTCACCGCGATGTCGGTGAGCGAAAGGTCCTGCAGCTCGATGAACTGCAGGGCCGGCGACGCCCTCTCCGCCGCCGGCTGCGGATCGTCCCCCGACGCCCTCACCGGCCAGTTGGGCGCGCCTTGGGCGTCGGTCTCGAGGTTCACCGTCAGGCCCTCGACGGCGATCTCCTGGATCCGCACCTCGCCGCGCAGCAGCGGCAGGACGCCGAGCTGCGCGCGGGCGAGGTCCAGCCGGAGGAAGTCCGCCTCCTGCCAGTCGCCCGGGTTGTCGATGTGGACCCCTTCGACCTGCACGGTCGGCCAGAGCGTCGCCACCAGCGCCACCGGGCCGTCGATGGTGACCTTGCGCTCCAGGGTCGCCGAGGTGGCACTCTCGATCCGGCCGCGCAGGGCCGATAGGTCGATCGTAATGCCGAGAACGATCAAGATCGCCACGCTGAACAGAAAGGCGGCCAGAGGCACGCCAAGGATCCAGGATGTCCAGCGCAGCGCCCGGCCAAAGGAACGGGCCCGCCGCTCCGTCGCTTGCCGGCCGGTCTCCGTCTCCTGGCCCGTCATCGCCCCTCCGCCCGGGTGATCGCCGTGAAGCCCTTTGCGTCCTTCAAGATTGCTACCACGGCCCGGCCGCGCGGGGTTAGGCTATTCGACCGAGCGCGAAACGGCTGCGCGCGATCCGCGGCCCGACACGAGTTTGAACCGAAAGACAACACGGAGGGACGCGCGATGACGGCCGAAACCGAGACCGACAACAAGGCGCCGGGCTTCGCCAGGCATCCCGGCTACGCGATCCGCTTCGAGCCCTGCGCCAAGCGCCTCAGGGTGGTCTTCGGCGGCGAGACCGCCGCCGACACCACGGCGGTGCGTCTGCTGCACGAGACCCGGCACCTGCCGGTCTACTACTTCCCGCGCGACGACGTGCGGATGGACCTGCTGACCGCCACGGAGCACCGAAGCTACTGCCCCTTCAAGGGCGAGGCCGGCTACTGGACGGTCGCAGCCGGCGGCCGGAGCGCCGAGAACGCGGTCTGGAGCTATCCCGCGCCCTACGACGAGGTCGCCGGGATCGCGGGCTACCTCGCCTTCTATTGGGACAAGATGGACCACTGGTACGAGGAGGACGAGGAGGTCTTCGTCCACGCCCGCGACCCCTATGTCCGGGTCGACGTGCTGGACTGCGCCCGGCCGCTGCGGGTGGTGCTGGGCGGCGAGACGGTGGCCGAGACCCGCCGCGCCCGGATCCTTTTCGAGACCGGCCTGCCGCCGCGCTACTACATTCCGCGCGAAGACCTCCGTGCCGAGCTGCTGCCCTCCGGGACCGAGACCGCCTGCCCCTACAAGGGCCGCGCCAGGTACCACGGCGTCAGGGCCGGCGAGGAGGTCTTCGAGGACATCGTCTGGTATTACCCCGACCCGCTGCCCGAGAGCAGACGCATCAAGGACCGCCTCTGCTTCTTCAACGAGAAGGTCGACGCCATCCTCCTCGACGGCGCCGAGGTCCCGAAACCCAAGACCAAGTGGTCCTGAGCTCCGGTCTCGATGGTGCCGCCTGTACCACCAACCGCTCGCCGATGCCTAAGATCGCGGTCGATCTCGACGCGGACGGTGGTCGGCGGGCAGGGGAGGCTTGCCGACGAACCATTTGAGCTGCTTCTCGACCTTCGCGATCCCTTCCGCGGTCTTCAGGGCTTCCAAGGGCGATCGGCCGTCGAGAAGGCGCGTCGGCGACTTCAGCCACCGCTCCGCCCGTTCGACATCCCGAAGCGCCCGCACGGCTCTGACGGTCAGCCTGCCGTAGGTCTTGACGTGCACAGCGTGCTCTCTTTGCAAAGAAAGTTATGCTAAAGGGGATATGCTTCAGGCGTATGTCGGTTTTGTGATTTGCGGGACCAGGCGCCGAATTTCCTCCCCCTCGCGCCCGGGCAGACCCCTTCGAAGGCATGAACGAACACGCGGCCTGCGGCCCGAAGCCTGACCGGTCGACACCGGAATTGCCGAGGACCACCGGCGCGCCTAGACTCTCCCTCGGTCGTTCTTTCGTCTCCCGGCAAGGGAAACATCGGAATGGAGCGCCGCCTCGCCGCAATCCTCGCCGCCGACGTGGTCGGCTACAGCCGGCTGATGGAGGCCGACGAGGAGGGGACGGTGCGGGCGCTGAACGCCTGCCGAAAGATCGTTGACGGGCTGGTCCTGGACCATCGCGGCCGGGTCTTCGGCAGCGCCGGCGACAGCGTGATCGCCGAGTTTCCGAGCCCGGTCGAGGCGGTGTGCTGCGCCGTCGACATCCAAGGCGCGCTCGAAGAGCGCAATGCCGACCTGCCCGAGAACCGCTGCCTGCGCCTGCGCATCGGCATCAACCTCGCTGACGTGGTCGTCGAGGGTGACGACCTTCTCGGCGAAGGCGTGAACATCGCGGCGCGGCTCGAAGCCCTGGCCGACGTCGGCGGCATCTTCATCTCGCGCCCGGTCCTCGACCAGATCAAGACCAAGCCGCTCGATCTGGGATACGAGTATCTGGGCGAACACCAGGTCAAGAACATCGCCGAGCCCGTCGCGGTATACCGCGTCCTGACGGCACCGGAGGCGGCCGGCAGGATCACCGGCGAAAAGAGGCCCGCCATACGGGCCAGGAAATGGGCGGCCGTCGCGGCCGCCTCGGCCGGGCTCCTCGGCCTCGCAGTCACGGTCGCCTGGCTGAAGCTGTGGGACCCGGCGGGCGGACCGGCCTCGATGGAAAGGATGGCCTTTCCGCTTCCCGACAAGCCCTCCATCGCCGTGCTGCCCTTCGACAATCTGAGCGGCGAGGCCGGCCAGGACCACGTGGCGGACGGCCTGACGGAAGACATCACCACCGCTCTGTCGCAGGTCTCCAGCCTCTTCGTGATCGCCCGCAATTCGAGCTCGGTCTACCGCGAAGCGCCCGCGCGGGTGCAGCAGGTGGCCGAGGAACTGGGGGTCCGCTACGTGCTCGAAGGCAGCGTCCGGACCTCGGGCGACCGGATCCGGATCACCGCCCAGCTGATCGACGCCTTGAGCGGAAACCACCTCTGGGCGGAACGCTACGACCGTGGCTACGAGAAGATTTTCGAGCTGCAGGACGAGATCACGGACAGGATCGTCGTGGCCCTGCGCGTAGAGCTCACCGAAGGCGAAGAAGCCCGGGTCCACCGGGTCCACACCCGCAGCATCGAAGCCTGGAACCTGGTGAGCCGGGGGCGGGAGCACCTCTCTCACGCGAACAAGACCAACAACCTCGCCGCCCGCCGCTTGTTCGAGGCGGCCATCGAGATCGATCGCAGGTACGCTCTGGCCCACGCGCTCCTCGCCGCGACCCATTGGCTGGATGCCTTCCACGGCTGGAGCGATGACCGGGCCCGCTCGATTCGGCAAGCCTCGCTCCTGGCCGAGCGCGCGCGGAACCTCGACGACGCCTTGCCCGACGTCTACGCGGTGCAAGGCGTTATCCACCTGCTCAAGAGGGAGTTCGAAAAGGCCATCGAGGCCGGTGAGAAATCCGTCGCCTACAACCCGAACCACGCGACCAACACGGCGCTCCTGGCCATGTGTCTACACTACGCCGGTCGTCCGGAAGAGGCGGTTCGGATGTACAAGACGGCGATGCGGCTCAGCCCCTACTATCCAGACTGGTTTCTCGAAGAACTGGCCTTCACCTACCTCGACGCGACGCGGCCGGAGGAGGCGTTGCTCGCCTTCGAGAAATACCTGGAACGGAAGCCTTCTGCGAACCACGCCGCTCATGCCCACATCGGCAGGGCACTCGCCCACCACGCGCTTGGCCAAGACGACGAAGCCCGGGCGGAAATCGCCATGGCCATCGGCGCCGACGCCGGAATCTCGGTGACCAAGTTCGGCCATCTCTCGCTCCACAAGGATGCGGCGGGCCTGAAGCGAGGGCTTGCCGCCCTACGCCGGCTTGGGCTGCCCGAGTGAACGAACTGAGTCTCGGGTTGGCGCAAACCCGAACCTCTTGCGGACCCGCGAAAGACCTATCCGGATCAGATGCCTCCGCGTCACACCACCCCCTCCACGAAGGCCGCCGTGCTGTGGGAGGCCTTCAACCGTAGCGGCAGGATCTCCTGGTATTCGAGGGAGTGGTAGAAGGTCCGTGCCGCGTCCAGGTTGTCGAACTCGATGATCACCAGGCGCGGGATG
>JASJBF010000056.1 GCA_030066685.1 Kiloniellales bacterium
AAGGCCGAAGCCAGAACCATCGAAGCCCTCTGGCGGACCCTCGGCGATATCTGCTGCCTCTTCCCAGACCAGGAATGCTGGAACTTCTTCAACGCTGCAGGATATGCATACGATTAAAAGCGCGACGCTCTAGTGCTGGACCCAACCTGTGGTTCTGGTACTACAGCCTATGTGGCAGAGCAGTGGGGGCGGCGGTGGGTCACAATAGATACTTCCAGGGTGGCGCTGGCGCTGGGTCGGGCGCGCATTATGGGCGCGCGCTATCCTTACTATATGCTTGCGGACAGCTTTGAGGGGCAACGCAAGGAAGCAGAAGTTACCCGCGCAGCGCCTTCGAAGGCTATCGCTCAAGGCGATATTCGTCATGGGTTCGTTTATGAAAGGGCGCACACTGTCACGTCGGGATCGGTGGCCAACAATGTAGAGATCGACGTCATTTGGGAGAGGTTTCAGGAGGAGCTGGAACCTCTGCGTATTGAGCTCAACGGGGCGCTTGGCACGGCTTGGGAGGAATGGGAAATTCCGCGCGAGGCCGACAATAGGTGGTCCGATGATGTCAAGCGCCTCCACGAGGGCTGGTGGGATCAGCGGATCGCGCGCCAGAAGGAGATCGACGCCTCCATCGCCGCCAAGGCCGACTACGAATACTTGTACGACAGGCCCTATGTGGATAACGCCCGGATTCGCGTCGCCGGGCACTTTACAGTCGAAAGCCTCTCGCCTCACCGAGTCGTTGCGGTCGATGTGCAGGACGAGTTGCTCGACGAGTTGTCGGCCGCAGAAGGCGACCGCCTAGCACCAGCAGATGGTGGCGAAGGAACTGACTTCGCGACCATGGTTCTCGACCACCTTAAGAGTACTGGCATCCAACAGGCGCACAAGGAGGACCAGATCGCCTTCACCTCAATCACGGGCTGGCCTGGCACCTTCATCTGCGCAGAAGGACGCTATCTTGAAGGTGGAGACGAGGATGGCAAAGAGCGCAGGGCCGGCATCCTGATTGGTCCGGAATTCGGCACGGTCTCCCGGCCCGATCTGGTTGCTGCGGCGCGGGAGGCGGGGGACGCCGGCTTCGACGTGCTGATCGCCTGCGCCTTCAACTTCGACGCCCATTCGGCCGAGTTCGACCGGCTGGGCCGCATCCCGGTCCTGAAGGCGCGGATGAACCCCGACCTGCACATGGCCGACGAGCTGAAGAACACCGGCAAGGGCAACCTCTTCGTCGTCTTCGGCGAGCCTGACATCGAGATCGAGGACGCGGGCGAGGGGCAGATCCAGGTCCGCATCAAGGGCGTCGACGTCTTCCACCCGCAGACCGGCGAGATCGAGTCCAGCGGCCCCGACGGCATCGCCTGCTGGTTCATCGACAGCGACTACAACGAGAAGAGCTTCTTCGTCCGCCAGGCCTACTTCCTGGGCGCCAACGATCCCTACAAGGCGCTGAAGACCACCCTCAAGGCCGAGATCGACCAGGAAGCCTGGGAGAGCCTGCACAGCGACGTCTCTCGCCCCTTCGACAAACCCTCGTCTGGCCGGATTGCCGTCAAGGTCATCAACCACCTGGGAGATGAGGTGATGAAGGTGTTTGGGGTGGAGTGAATTTCACATGAGGTTAGGGGGAGGACACCGTGGTTGACTCGGTAGAAATCCTTTGGAGCCCGGCCGGTGCAACGCTTCCCGGTCTCGGCGCGCGTGCGCTCGTGGACGTCTCGGACGGCGACACGCCCAATATCCGCATGCCCATCCGGATGCTCTCCGTCGACACACCGGAAGTGACGGCGAAGAGCGAGAACGGTGCCAGGAAAGTCGACGAGAAGTTCCTCCAGCTCGCGGAGTGGATCCGCAATGGGCAAGCTCCGGTCACGAGATCTTTCGCGGATCATATCCTGCCCAAACTCGAAACGGGCGCCGCCGGAACGCTGCAATTCGAGCAAGGCCAACAGGCAAGCGCGTGGTTCAAGAACAGGGCCGCCGAGCGGCTGAAGAAGCCCAACAGCAGTCGAAGGCGGAATCTCTTCGTGCGGTCACCTGAACAGCCCTTCGACAACTACAACAGGCTTCTTGCGTATGTCGCGCCGTCCTACAGCAGCAAGGAATTGGCCAACATGTCGCGGCGAGAACGCGCGACCTTCAACCTTGACCTAGTCGAAAGCGGCTGGGCCGCACCTTTTGTGCTGTTCCCCAATATCCCCGGGGAGCTCGATCTCCCGCTCTACCTTGAGCTCGCGACCGAGGCCAGTGATCAGAGCCGAGGCCAATACGCCGACCCCCTGTCGCTTCCGGCCTTCGAGTATCGCATGTGCGAAAAGCTCTACAGCATCACATCCAAGATCGTGGCCGGTGAGAACTTGTCCTTCTCAAAGAAGCTGGCGTGGCGCAGCCGATATGCTGCCGACATGAGGGACCGGCGCCTGCATGGGCCGGAAGGCTACATGTCCGTCCCGTTGCAGTATCGGATCTGGATCTGGCCCCAGGATGTGCAGCGCGCAATCGGCGCCCTGAACCTGACGCCAGCGCCGGATCTCGTAGCCTAAAGCCGCACGCGAGGTTCGATGGAATTCCGCATAGCGGATAGCTTCGCCGACAGCCTGGCCAAGCTAACCGGGCAGGAGCAGAAGGCGGTCAAGACCACCGCCTTCGACCTCCAGATGAACCCCGCCGGTCCGAGCTTGCAGTTCCATCGGATCGACCGCAGCAAGGATCCCAACTTCTGGTCGCTGCGGGTCAACCGGGACATCCGGATGATCGTGCACAAGACGGCGTCGAGCATCCTGCTCTGCTACGTCGACCATCACGACGACGCCTACGCCTGGGCCGAGCGGCGGAAGCTGGAGCGCCATCCGCGGACCGGAGCGGCGCAGCTCGTCGAGCTGCGTGAGCGAGTCGAGGAGATCGTCGTCCAGCGACCCGCCCCGGCGGACGAACCCGTTGTCGAGGCGTTGCCGCTCTTCGCCGCTGTCCCGGAGGAGGATCTACTGAGCTACGGCGTGCCGCCCGAGTGGTTGGAGGCAGTGCGCGGCGCGACCGAGGAGACGCTCTTCGATATCGCCGATCACCTGCCGCAGGAGGCGGCCGAGGCCTTGCTCGACCTGGCGACCGGGGTGACGCCCATCTGCGAGATGGCCCTGCCCGAGGACGCCGACCCCTTCAGCCATCCCGACGCGCAGCGCCGGTTCCGGGTGCTGACCGACATCGAAGAGCTAGAACGGGCGCTCGACTATCCCTGGGAGAAGTGGACGGTCTTCCTGCACCCCGCTCAGCGCCGCTTTGTCGAACAGGATTACAGTGGCCCGGCCCGAATAACGGGCTCGGCAGGGACGGGAAAGACCATCGTCGCGCTGCATCGGGCCGTCTTCTTGGCGCGGCAGCATCCGCAGGCGCGGATCCTGCTAACGACTTTCTCGAAGGCGCTGGCGCAGGCGCTCAGGACGAAGCTCGGCCGCCTGGTCGGCAAGGACGCGGAGGTCACCGATCGGATCGTGATCCGCCCGATCACGGGGATCGGCTATGAACTATATGCCGAATCCTTCGGCCAGGCCCAGCTGGCGCCCCCGGATCTCATCCGGTCACTCCTCCGCGACGCGGCAGCCGGAGGCGGGGACCATCGCTTTACTCCAACCTTCCTCTTCGCCGAATGGACGGACGTCGTCGACGCTTGGCAGCTAAAGAGCTGGGAGGCCTATCGCGATGTCGCGCGCCTGGGCCGCAAGACCAGGATCGGCGGCAAGCAGCGCGAAGTCCTCTGGTCCATTTTCGAGAGTGTAGGCGCAGTGCTCGAGCGGCGGAAGCTGGAGACCTGGTCCGGCCTTTTCCATCGCGTCACCGAAGGTTTGCAGGCAGCGGAGGCCCGGCCCTTCGATTTCGCTGTGGTCGACGAGGCGCAGGACATCGGAATCGCCGAACTGCGCTTCCTCGCGGCCTTGGGCAAGGGCGGTCGCAACAGCCTGTTCTTCGTCGGCGACCTGGGCCAGCGGATCTTTCAGCAGCCCTTCTCCTGGCTGTCCCTCGGGGTCGACGTGCGCGGCCGCTCGCACCGGCTGCGCGTCAACTACCGCACCTCCCACCAGATTCGCAGCCAGGCCGACCGGCTCCTGCCGTCTTCGATCGCGGACGTCGATGGCATCGTCGAAGAGCGGCGCGGCACCGTCTCCGTCTTCAACGGGCCCGCTCCTGAGATCCAGGTCTTCGAGGACCAGGAGCAGGAGACCGAAGCCGTCGGTCGATGGATCGCAAAGCGAATTGCGGAAGGGTTATCGCCCCAAGAGATTGGCGTCTTCGTCCGTGCCGAGCCCCAGCTGAAGCGCGCCCGCGCTGCCGTCAAGGCTTCAGGCGCCAAGGCCATCGAACTCGGCGACAGGGCCGAGACGGCGGCCGATCGCGTGTCCCTGAGCACCATGCACTTGGCCAAGGGACTCGAGTTCCGTGCCGTCGTCGTGATGGCCTGTGACGACGAGGTGGTCCCCCTACAGGAGCGGATCGAGAACGTCTCAGACGACTCCGACCTCGAAGAGGTCTACAACACCGAGCGCCACCTTCTCTACGTTGCCTGTACCCGTGCGCGCGATCATCTGCTGGTCACGGGTGTGGAACCCGCCTCGGAGTTCCTGGACGACCTGCGCCAATGAGAGTCCCCGATCGGCCAACAGAGGATCCGCCAATTGCCTTCGGCTCTGATCGGAGACCACATCGTTGGGCTTCGGCAAATCAATGCCGCTTCGGCAAGCTGACAACTTTCCCTACGCCGTTCTCTGATCCTGCCATCACCGCGGCGATCTGCTCGCTGATCCGATCGGCCGCGGCGCGAAGCGGATCGCTCGAGAGATGCGCATATCTCTGAGTCGTTGACTGGTCCCGGTGGCCGAGCAAGGCGCCAATGACCAAAAGGCTGTCGCCGCGGATCGCGCCGATGCTGGCAAAGGAGTGCCGCAGATCATGGATGCGGACGTCGCGCAGTCCGGCTCTGTCGCGCACCCTTTCCCACACCTTCTGCAAGCCGACGAAGTGGCGGCCTTCATTGTCGCCGGGCACGACGTAGGAGTTGCCTTCGAGCCGCGGCAGGGAGGCCAGCAACTCCAGCGCCGGCGCGCCCAGCGGCACGAGCTTCGCGCCGGTTTTCGAATCCGGCAAGCGCAAGGCGCCAAGGTCGAAATCGACATGCTGCCATTGCAGGGTCAGGATCTCGGACTTGCGGCAACCCGTCAGAATCAACAGCCGGATCGCGGCGATGGCGGCGGGCGGTTTACCCTCCGCTTCCGATTCCGACAAGGCTTGCCCTAGGCGTGCAAGCTCCTCGGAGGACAGGAACCGATCCCGCTTTCGCTCCTTGTAAGGCTCGACGTCCCGGCAAGGGTTGGTGTCGCGGGGCCTGTAGCCGTGCCGCTCCGCCCAGGTGAAGAAGCTGGAGAGCACCGCCAGGGTCCTGTTGGCCTGATAGGGTGCGTCTTTGAGGTTATGGTGCAGTCGGGCCATGTCCGAGTGCGTCACCTCCGCGACTCGCAGACGGCCGACGGCGGGCAGGGCGATGCGTGTCATCAGGTCCCGGTAGCCGACGGCGGTGCTTGCCTTACGCTTCGCCTCGACGTGCTCGTGAAGGTAGGCCTCGATCAAGTCTCGGACCAATGGATTGTTCTTTTCGGCGTCCCTGGCGGCCGAGGGGTCATTCCCTACTGCGATTTCCCCAAGAAGCCTTTGGGCCTCGCGTCGAGCCGACTCGGGCGTCCAGGGCGAGCCGTGGCGGCCAATGGAGATCCATCGCTGCCGGCCGCCGACCCGCTTCTTGATCACATAGACCTTGGCGGCGCGCTGGCAGCGGACGCCGAAGCCCTTGAGTTCGGCATCCCAACGCAGCTCTCCCGGCTTCAAGTTGTCCACCACCCGCTTGGTGATCCGCCGGCCGTTCCCCTCCCTCGCCACATCTGCCTCCCATTCGATCGCTGTAGGGCGTAGCTCCCATTTAGCAACCAAGCTACCACGTTTCAATGACGGTATGTGTCGGGATTGGGCTCAAAAATGCACTGTATATCAGATTAATGGCGATCTCTGGCGGCCAGAGTGAAATAGAAACTTGAAACTACGGATCAGGAGGTTGGGAGTTCGAATCTTCCCGGGCGCGCCAGGATCTCAGACTCGACATTCTCGGACTGGAAGACTCGCGGCGGAGCGGTCGCGCAAGACTGCTGCGCGAGGCAAGGCTTCGGGTGCCACGGCAAGGGCGACCGTGAAGGGACCGGGGCACGCTTCCCAAGCCTTCGCTGATCCTTGGCGAAGAGATGATGCGCTTCTTGGCGATGACCCCCATTTCCAACTCGGCGCGTTGCGGCGGACTCCGCCCGCCGGGAAGCCGGTCGGCGAAGCGCGGCCGCCTTTGCGCTCTCGACCTGGCCGCTGCGCCGACCGCCGTCGGCAAGGCCCGGCCACAGGTAACACGATTTTAAAGAGAAGATCTCTTCACAGCTACACTCTACATGCTATGGTTGTATTGCTCCGGCCGGAAGGGCGCAGAGGGAACGGCAACGCAGCCCCTGGTCGGATCGGGGACTCAAGACGAGACATGGTGGAAATCCAAAAGGATCCGCATGCGGGGATCGTCCCCGAACGCGGCCTGACGGCGGACCCGCAGCTGACCAGCCGGGAAGTCGAATGCCTGACCTGGGCGGCGCACGGCAAGTCCTGCTGGGAGGTCGCGCAGATCCTCTCGATCTCCCAGAACACCGTGACCTTCCATCTGAAGAACGCGATCCGGAAGCTCGGCGCGGCCAATAAGTGCCACGCCGCGGCCCTGGCGGTCGCGCAGGGCCTGATCGAGATCTGAGGCTCCGCGCTCGAGGCCGGCGGCCTCGATCCCGGGACGCGACGCCGTTTTACCCTCTCCTCGCCTGACGACGACGCGCGGTTTCGAGAGGCGGTCGCGCGGCCGGCTCAGGCCCCCCACTCTTTTTGGTAGCTATCTGCGCAGGACTTTCTCGCCTTAGGATGGCGCATCCGAAAACCAGGAAAGCGGGTCAAGGCAGCCCCGCTGCTCTGCCCGCAGCTCATAGGGGAGGCGGAGTCATGAGGTCGCGCAATCAAGGAATCCGGAGCGGCTCACGTCTTGCGACGGCCTTCGCGCTCACGCTCTGCCTGTCCGCGGCGCTCGTCCTGGCCGGCCCGGTGGCGCTCCGGGCCCAGGATGCCGCCGAACCGAGCCTTCCTGGAATCACCAGCGTAGAAGCGCCGCCGATCGCGCCGCGCGAGGCGGAGCGGGTGCTCCGTCTGCGGGCCTCGGCGGTCTCGGCGCAGCGCGCCCTCGGATCCGCGGCGGCGGCCATGCCCCTGGCCGGCACGCCGCCGGCGGTCGCCGAGCTCGCCCGCGGCCTGCGCTACGACCCCGACCTGATCTACGAGTTCGTCCACGACCACGTCGCCTACGCGCCGATCTTCGGCCTGCGCAAGGGGCCGGCCGGGACCCTGATCGACCGCGAGGGCAACAGCTTCGACCAGGCGGCGCTGATGGTCGCGCTGCTGCGCGAGTCCGGCTTCACCGCCGACTTCGTCTACGGCACGATCAGGGTGACCGCGGCCGAGCTGACCAACTGGCTCGGCGTGTCCGACAGCGCCGACGCGGTGGCCACGCTGCTCGGCAACTCCGGCATCCCGGCCCAGATCACCAGCTCCGGGGGCACGGTGTCCTTCGTCGACAAGAGCCACGTCTGGGTCAAGGTCAACATAGACGGCACCGACTACGTCTTCGACCCCGCGTTCAAGACCCACGACTGGAAGTCCGGGATCGATGTCGGCGCCGTGCTGGGCTACGACCGGACCTCCTTCGTCAACAGCGCGATGGCGGGGGCGGTCCTCGACGACCGGGTCGAGGTGATCGACGGCACGACCTTCATCATCAAGGAGATCAAGCAGCTCAACAAAGGCAACATCTCGAGCGAGCTGGCGAGCTATGCGACCAACCTGATCAACCACATCAAGGCCGATCCCGCCCTCGAGACCCTCGACGACGTGATCGGCGGGGAGCGCATCGTGCCCCTGCCGCCGGGCACCTCGCTGCGCCAGAGCTCGCTGCCCTATCAGCAGACGATCACCGCCGAGTGGACCGAGATCCCGGACCAGTACAAGCCGACACTGCGCGTCGAGTACCAGGGTATGGATCAGACCTTCTTCGCCGACGAGATCTACGGCAAGCGTCTGACGATCTTCTTCAACGCCTCGGACGAGCCGGTTCTCCGCCTCGAGGGGGCGCAGGTCGCGGTCGGGACCGCGATCGGACCGGGCCAGTCGACCACCGCGACCTTCACGGTCGACAATCCCTACGCCGCTGGCGGCGGCACCTTCGCCGATCAGACCGGCACCGGCGCGGTGATCACGGGCGCCGAATACGCGATCGCCAACAGCTTTGGAAATGCCAGCCGGGCGATGGTGGAAGAGCATCGCCGCCTGCTCGGCGAGGCCAAGCTCGCCGGCGGCGCCGACGACAGCGAAGAGGTCCTCGGCGCGGCGCTGGCCGGCATGGCCTACAACTGGATGGCCCAGAACGTCGCGGCCCGACGGATCAGCGACCGGCTGAACGGCATGCTGACGATCCAGCACCACACCGTGGGGCTTACGGCGCAGTATGCCAATCCCTACACCGACGTCAGGCTGACCGGACTGAGCATCGTTGACTTGACCGACGGCGTGACAGGCGCGGAAGCCCTGTTCAACGCCGGCGGCGTGCTCAGCGCCACGGAAGGCGGAATGCTGGAGCAGATCCACAGGGGCCCCGGCGCCGCAACCGTCTCGATGTTCGATATCGCCAATGCCCAGGACTACTGGGTCGCGGAAATGGGCGATTTCAACTGGTTCTGGATGAAGGGCGTGCTCCAGACCGTCAACTACCCGGCGGCCCTCATCGACGAGATGGAGCTCTTCATCAACGCGGGCTACCGCCTCTTCGCGCCGGTCAACGGCGTGGCCAACACGGGTGCGATCACGGTCGGGAACTGGACCGGACACACCTACATTGCGGTGTCGAGCGATGAGCAATCCGTCGGCTATTTCATCAACTCGGCCAAGGGCGGCGTTCTCGGTGAGCCGCTTGCAGATGCGGATTTGGCACAGAACGTAAGCAATGCAAGCCAGCTTGTAGCTTTGACTGATGTTCGCTCGGACCATGCTCAGCTAGCCGGCGATCCGGTCGATATGTTCAGTGGTAAATTCACCTACGAGCGCGAAGATGTCTCTGTCGGAAGCGCGGACTTCCCATTCGGCCTTGCCTTCCATCGTTCCTACGATTCCGATCTCCGCTTTCGGGAGGACGGTCCCCTGGGGCGAGGCTGGACGCACAACTTCAACGTCGAAGCGCTCCTCGACAGCGACAGCTTCCAGGGTCTCGGCGAGGATTCCGCGCTGGACGCGACCGCGGCCATCGCCGGGCTCTATGTCAGCCTCGACCTCTTCGCGCAGACCAAGACCTTGCAGATCATGACCATCGGCACCCTGGTCCAGGACTGGTACATGGACCAGCTCATCGAGAACTCGGTCGTCGTCACCCATCCGGGCAACGAGCAGCAGTTCATCAAGCTGGCCGACGGCAGCTTCAACCCGCCGCCGGGCGAGGCCGCTACGCTGATCGAGGAGGCCGACGGCAGCTACCTCTACACGACGAAGCACGGCGTCGATCTGGACTTCAACACCGAAGGCAAGCTCGCCGCCTGGCAGGACCCCAACGGGGTGACGGTCACCCTGAGCTACGACGCGAACGACAAGCTGCAGACCGTCGACAACGGCCTGGGCCGGACGCTCACGCTGACCTACACGGGCGACCAGGTTTCGCAGGTCGCCGACGGCAACGGCCGCAGCGTGTCCTATGGCTATGATGCCGACGGCAACCTGACAAGCTTCACCGACGCGGAATCCAACGCCACGAACTACAGCTACACGGCCGGACCGGGCCTCTTGACCGAGGTCTTCGCGCCCGCCTTCCCGACCACGGCGGTGATCAGCAACACCTTTGACATCTTCGGCCGGGTCAAGGAGCAGCGGACCGCGCGGGATTTCCTTTGGCAGTATTTCTACAGCGGCCTTCGCACGGAGGCGGTCGATCCCCTTGGCGACGTCTCGGTCTGGAAGTTCAACGCCTTCGGCCGCAACACGCGGCAGGTCGACCAGCTCGGCAACGTCACGGTCAACGAGTACGACGGCCAGCAGAGGCTGGCGCAGACCACGCTGCCCGAGGGCAACGCGATGGCCTACGACTACGACGCCAAGCACAACGTCGTCACCATCACGGCCACGCCCAAGCCCGGCTCGCCCCTGCCACCGATCGTGCAGAGCTTCGTCTACGACCAGACCTGGAGCAAGCCGGTCTCGGCGACCGACGCCCTGGGCAACACGACGGACTTCTTCCTGGATCCCGCCAACGGCAACCTCGAGCGGGTCGAGGCGCCGGAGGTCGACTCCCTGCGTCCGACCACCGCCTACACCTACAACGGCAACGGCCAGGTCCTGACCGTGACCGACCCCGAAGGCAAGGTCACGCGCAGCACCTACGATCCCGCCACGGCCGATCTCCTGACCGTCACGGAGGACGACGGCGGGCTCAATCTGACAATGGAGTTCGGCTACGACGCGTTCGGCAACGTGACCAGTGTCAAGGACCCCAACGGGCGCATCGCGACCAGCCTCCATGACAACGAGCGCCGGGTGATTGAGGTCACAGAGCCGGCGCCCTTCAACCGCCTGACGAAGACCGAGTACGACGAGGACGGCCGGGTGCGGAAGGTCGAGCGGGAGACCGGCGACCCGGTCACGCCCTGGCAGGTCACCAGCTTCCTCTACGACGCCGCCGGCAACCGTCTCTCTGCCACCGTGCCCGGGGGACACATCTCGACCTACGACTACGACGAGCTGGACCGCTTGAAGAAGGTCACCGACGCGGAAGGGCGGATCACCGAGACGCTCTACGACCCGGTGGGGCGGGTGGCGCGCGTGGTCGAGACGGTCGACCTGGCCCTCGGGACGACCCAGGACCGCGTCGCCTACACCTACACGGCCAACGGCAAGCAGGAGACGCTGACCGACGCCAAGGGGAATCCGACCGGCTTCGACTACGACGGCTTCGACCGCCTGGAGCGGACGACCTATCCGGACGACTCCTTCGAGGAGGCGACCTACGACGACAACGGCAACGTCAAGACCCGGCGCAGCCGGGCCGGCGAGCTCTTCGGCTACGACTACGACGCGCTGGACCGGTTGCTGCGCGAGGACGTGCCCTATTCCACGACCGACATCACCTTCACCTACGACCTGACCGGCCGCACGCTCACCATCTCGGACGAAAGCGGCACGATCACCCATGACCACGACACCGCCGGACGCCTGATGACGGTCACGCGGCCGGACACAAAGGCGGTCGCATACGACTACGACGCCAACGGTAACCGGACACAGCTGACCTGGCCGGACAACTGGTTCGTCACCTACGACTACGACGAGCTGAACCGGATCACCGCCATTAAGGAGAACGGCACCGAGGTCCTGGCCCAGTACGACTACGACGCCCTGTCGCGCCGGACCCTGATCACCTACGCCAACGGCACCACCTCGAGCTTCGACTTCGACCCCGACGACAACGACCTCAACGCCATCGATCACAGCTTCGGCAGCTCGTCGGTCAGCTTTTCCTACACCTACAACCAGAACGACGAGCGGGACGGCGAGATCATCACCGACGACGTCTACCTGTGGCGCCCGGACGGCTCGGCGAACGAGAGCTACACGCCCAACAACCTGAACCAGTACAGCCAGGTCGGCGGGGCGACCTTCGGCTATGACGGCAACGGCAACCTGGGCGACGACGGCTACAACACCTACACCTTCGACGCCAAGAACCGGCTGATCCAGGCCGTCAACCCGCAGCACACCTCGAGCTACGCCTACGACGCGCTGGACCGCCGCGTGGCCAAGACCGTGGACGCCCTGACCACCGAGTTCCTGCTCGACGGCGCGATGGAGATCGCCGAGTACGACGGCCCGACCGACGCGCTGCTGCTGCGCTACGTCTACGGTCCCGCCATGACCGCGCCGCTGGTCGAGATCTCGGCCGCCGGAAACACGCGCTTCCTCCATACCGATGCCATTGGCTCGGTCGTCGCCGTCACCGGCGACGGGAGCGGCGGCGGCGGTGGCGCCGATCCCCAGGTCCTCAATCCCGTGACCGGCACGCCACAGGGCAGCGGCGACGTCACCCTGCCCGGCTTCACCGTCCAGGCCGGCGACGACCGCGTGCTCCTGGTCGCCGTGGACGCCGAGGTCAGCACGATCAACGGCGTGACCTTCGACGGCAGCGCCATGACCCAGGTCGGCGAGGTCGTCAACGACCTCAACCGGGTCGCGCTCTACGAGCTGCGCGAGGCCGCCCTGGGCGCCGGCGCCCAAAGCGGCGACCTGGTGCTCGACCTGGGTGCGACGACGGGCGGCGGCGTCCAGGTGACCGCCTGGACCCTGACCGGCATCGACCAGGCCGCGAGCCCCGTGGTCAGCCAGGCCTTCAACGCCGGGGCGGCCGAAACCACGATCAGCGCCTCGGTCACCACCACGGCCGAGAGTTCCATCGTGGTCAGCGCCTTCGGCCTCGGCGATCCGACGACCTGGGCGCCGGGGGCGGGCGAGACCGAGATCGGCTACGACACCTCGGCCGGCGTCGCCGCGGGCGGGGCCAGCTACGAGCTGGTCGGCGTCGGCACCCACGACCTGAGCTGGTCCGGCGCGGCGGCGCGGCGGCCGACCCTGCTGCTGGCCGCCTATGCGGCGGCGCCCGCCGCCGGCGGCGGCGGCGACCTGACCATCAACAACCCGCAGAGCGGCAGCGGCAGCCTGCCCGGCTACACCGTGGGCGCCGGCGACAACCGGCTGCTGATCGTCGCGGTGGCGACCGACACCACCGGGACCAACGTCCTTGACGTGAGCTTCGGCGGCACGGCCATGACCCAGGTCATGAACACCTCGAACCTGTCGCGCCGGACCGGCTTCTTCCACCTGCCGGAAGCGGCCCTGGGCGCGGGCGCGGTGACCGGCGACATCACGGTCGACGTCAACGGCTCGGTGCCGGCGGTGACCGAGATCGAGGCCTTTTACCTGACCGACGTGAACCAGAGCCAGCTGGCGCAGACCAGCGTCACCAACACGGTCTTCTTCTTCGGCACGGCGAGCACGATCCAGGCCAACCTGACGACCCTGTCGGCGGACACGGCGGTGATCAGCGCCTTCTCGGTGGACCAGAACGCGGCCTGGAGCGTGGGCGCGGACGAGACCGAGTTCCTCTACGCGAGCAGCGGCAACACCTCGATCGGGGCCAGCTACGAGCTGGCGCCGGCCTCCGGGACGGCGGTGAGCATGAGCTGGACCGGGGCCTCGGCGGCGCGGCCGACGATCCTGATGGCGACCTACGGCCTGCTGTCGACGGGCGGCGGCGGTGGCGGCGGCGGCTTCGCGACGCCGGCGGTGCAGGGCGCCCAGAGCCTGGCTTCGCTGGGCGAGGACGACGTGACCCTGGCCGGCTACACGGTGCCGGCGGGCGAGGACCGGGTGCTGCTGGTCGCCGTCGACAACGAGAACGGGACGATCAACGGCGTCACCTTCGCCGGCCAGGCGCTGAGCCAGGTCGGGCTGGTGAACAACGACCTCAACGAGGTCGCGCTCTACGAGCTGCGCGAGGCGGCCCTGGGCGCGGGCGCCCAGAGCGGCGACATCGTGGTCCAGGTGACCGGCGCCTCGGGCTGGGGCGCGG
>JASJBF010000057.1 GCA_030066685.1 Kiloniellales bacterium
GGCTTCCCCGAGAACAAGGGCAACGGCGGCAGCCCCAAGGGCAAGCGCGGCCCCGGAAAGCCCCGCCGCCCGCGCAAGCCCGGAAAGCCAAAGACAAAGCTCCCCGTCCTCGTCGAATAGGACGAGACCGTGGCGCGCTTGCGCTGGCGAGGGGCGCAAGGCGATTTGAGCGGCCGGGCACAAGATGACCTCCGATTGTCTCGCCGGATATCGCGTCGTCGACCTCTCGCAGTACCTGCCGGGGCCCTTCGCCGGCCAGATCCTGGCCGACCTCGGCGCCGAGGTGGTTAAGGTCGAACCGCCGGGCGGCGATCCCATGCGCGGCATCGGCCCGCCGGACCCGGACGGGGTCTCCGCCTACTACAAGCTGGTCAACGCCGGAAAGCGGGTGGTCCGGATCGACCTCAAGGTCGCGGCCGGGCGGGCGGCCTTCGGCGACCTGATCACGGCGGCGGACGTGCTGCTGGAGTCCTATCGGCCCGGCATGCTGGCTCGCCTCGGCTTCGACCGCACGGCCTTGGCGACCTTGAACCCGCGGCTGGTCCACTGCGCGCTCTCCGGCTACGGCCAGACCGGGCCCTATGCCGAAAAGGGCGGCCACGACCTGAACTACCTGGCCTGGAGCGGTGGCCTGGCGACCTCGGGCAGCGCAGCGCGGCCGACGATCGCCCATCCGCCGGTGGCCGACCACGCCGGCGCCCTGCAGGCGGTGATCGCGATCCTGGCGGCCCTGCTGCGGCGCGAGCGGAGCGGGGAAGGGGCCTTCCTGGACGTCAGCCTGGCCGAGACGGTGCTGGCTTGGCAGGGCGGCCAGCTCACGGCCGCCTTGCGCGGCCGGCCCATGACCCGGGGCCGGGACCTGCTGAACGGCGGCGCCGCCTGCTACGGGATCTACGCCACCGCCGACGGCCGCTTCGTCACCCTGGGCGCCCTGGAGCCGAAGTTCTGGGCCGCCTTCTGCGCGGCGGTCGAGCGGCCCGACTGGATCGCCCGGCAGGCCGAGGCCCTGCCCCAAGACGACCTGATTGCCGAGGTCGCCGCCCTTTTTGGAACTGAGAGCCTCGCCAAATGGCAGGCGCTGCTCGGGCCCGTCGATTGCTGCTGGCAGCCGGTCCTGGAGGCGGAGGAGCTGCTCGCCGACCCGCAAACCCGGGCCCGCGGCCTTTTGCAACGGACCGGGGACTTGGCCGAGGTCCTCTTCCCGGCCCTGATCGACGATGGGGTGCCCGCGCCGCGCCGGCCCTTGGAGGAGGTTTCGGCCGACGCCGTTCTGCGCGCCTGGGGGGCCGAATAGCCGCGCCCGGCGTCAGCCGCAGCCGTCCTTGCGGTAGGGGCCTTCGCCGGCGAGGGCGCGGGCCTCGTGGGAGATCGCCCGGCCCTCGCGCTGGAGGAAGTCCTCGACCGCCTGGCGGAAGCCGCCGTCGGCGATCCAGTGGGCGCTGTAGGTCTCGACCGGCAGGTAGCCGCGTTGGATCTTGTGCTCGCCCTGGGCGCCGGCTTCGACGTGCTGCAGGCCTTCACGGATCGCGTGGTCGATGGCCTGGTAATAGCAGAGCTCGAAGTGCAGGAACTTGAAGCGGCCCAGGCAGCCCCAGTTGCGGCCGTAGAGCGTGTCGGCGCCGCGCAGGTTAAGGGCGCCGGCGACCGGCCGGCCCTCGTCCTCGGCCAGGACCAGGACGACCTTCTCGCCCAGGGTCGCGCCGAGCCGGCGAAAGAAGTCCCGGGTCAGGTAGGGATGGCCCCATTTGCGCTCGCTCGTCGCGATGTAAAAGCGGTAGAAGGCGTCCCAGTGCCGGGGCCCGATGTCGTCGCCGCAGCGCCGCGTGATGGTCAGGCCGCAGGCCTCGGCCTCGCGGCGCTCCTTCCGGATCGCCTTTCGCTTGCGCGAGGCCAGGGCGGCGAGGAAGCCGTCGAAGTCCTCGTAGCCGCGGTTGTCCCATCGGTACTGCAGGCCGCGCCGCTGCAGCATCCCGAGGTCCCCGAGCAATGACCACTCCTTCAGGGTCGGGAAGGTGATGTGGGCCGAGGAAATCTTGAGCTGCCGCGCCAGCTCGGCCATGGCCCCGGCCAGGGTCCCGGCGGTCTGCCGCCAGTCCGCCTCGGGATGGACCAGCAGCCGCGGCCCGGTCACCGGCGTGAAGGGTACGCTGGACTGTAGCTTAGGGTAATAACGGCCGCCGGCCCGCTCGTAGGCGTCGGCCCAGGCCCAGTCGAAGACGTACTCGCCGTAGGAATGGCTCTTGAGGTAGAGCGGCAGGCAGCCGAGCAAGCGGCCGTCCTCGCCGTGATAGGCCAGGTGCTGCGGCAGCCAGCCGGCCTCCTGGCCGACCGAGCCGCTGTCCTCCAGGGCGGAGAGGAAGGCGTGGCTGACGAAGGGGTTTTCGGTTCCGGCGCAGGCGTCCCAGGCCGCCGCCGGCACCTCGTCGATCCCGGTCAGGACCTTGATCGCGGCGGGCTCGCGTCCGTCCGGCATGCCTTTGCGTGCTCCTCCTGCCCTTCGCCGCGGCGCGCCTGCCGCTACTCAGACCTACGCCGCGAAAGGAGAAGTGGATCTTAGCAGACTGCCGGCCGGGCTTCCCGCGCCGGGCGATGAACTTTTCGCCGGCACCTTCCCCTTCGCCGCTCAGTCGATCTCGAAGATCGCGTCGACTTCGACCGCGACGCCCCTGGGCAGGGAGGCCGCCGAGACCGCGGCCCGGGAGTGCTTGCCCTTGTCGCTGAAGACCTCGACCATCAGGTTGGAAGCGCCGTTGACGACTTCGGGCTGGTCGGTGAAATCGGCCGTCGAGTTGACAAAGCCGCCCAGGCGCAGGCAGCGCACCACCCGGTCCAGCTCGCCGCCGCAGGCCGCCTTGACCTGGGCGATGATGTTGAGGGCGCAGAGCCGCGCCGCCGCCTGGCCCTCCTCGACCCCGTAGTCGCGGCCCAGCTTGCCGACGTACTGGATCTCGCCGTTGTGGATGGTGATCTGCCCGGCCACGAAGACCTGCTTGCCGGAGACCACGTAGGGCACGTAGTTGGCGGCCGGGGCGGCCGCCTCCGGCAGCTCGATCCCCAGTTCCTCAAGGCGCGCGTCGATCGCTCCGGCCATGTCGCTTCGTCCTCCCTGTCGGCAGCGTGTTCCCGAGACCGCGCCGAGCTTATCCGCAGGCCGGAAACCGGACAAGCGAGGCGAGGGGAGGGTGGCCCAAAAAGGGGGGCGGACCGCCGCCCGCCCCAAGGTCACAGGGAGAACTCAGACATGAGTCGTCGGATAGGGCGCGCTTGCCTGCGCGCGACTTCCACCGCTCCTCATGAGCAGCCGCTGGTGGCGCCGCAGGTCACGCACTTCATGCAGGTCCCGTTGCGCACCAGTGTGAAATTGCCGCAGCCTTCGCAAGGGTCACCTTCGTAACCCTTGAGGCGCGCTTCACGGACGCGCTCGAGCCGGATATCCACGGTCTCGGTGACTACGGTCTCGACGGCAAGGGCTTCGGCGGAGCCCCCTGCGCCGGCGAGCTCTGAGGTGGCGGCGCCCGACGCCTCGGCCTTGAGGGCCGTCGCGCCGTTGCCGCCGCCGTTCAAGACGATCAGCTGGTTGCGGACGTAGCCGTTGGAGGCGATGCGGCGCACGGTCTCCGCGACCGCCTCGCGCTCCGCCTCGGGCAGCTCGCCCTCCTCGTCCCCGCGGCCCACGCTGTCGGGCAGCAGGTCGTTGGGCTCGACGTGGGCCAGGTCGTTGCGGCCCAGGTAGGAGATCGCCAGCTCCCGGAAGATGTAGTCAATGATCGAGGTCGCCATCTTGATGGCGTCGTTGCCTTCGACCATGCCCGAGGGCTCGAAGCGGGTGAAGGTGAAGGCCTCGACGTACTCCTCCAGCGGCACGCCGTACTGCAGCCCGATCGAGATCGCGATGGCGAAGTTGTTCATCAGACTGCGGAAGGCGGCGCCTTCCTTGTGCATGTCGACGAAGATCTCGCCCAGGCGGCCGTCCTCGTACTCGCCGGTCCGGAGATAGACCTTGTGGCCGCCGACGATCGCCTTCTGGGTGTAGCCCTTGCGCCGTTCGGGCAGGCGGGCGCGCTCGGTGACCCGCTCGACGATGCGTTCGATGACCCGCTCGGCGACGATCTCGGCGCGGGCCGCGGCCGGCGCCTCGGCGATGGCCTCGGCCAAGTCCTCGGCCGCCTCGCCATCGTTCTCCAGCAGGGCCGCCGAGAGCGGCTGCGACAGCTTGGAGCCGTCGCGGTAGAGCGCGTTGGCCTTGAGGCCCAGCTTCCAGGACTGCCGGTAGGCGTCCTTGCAGTCCTCGACCGTCGCGTGGTTGGGCATGTTGATGGTCTTGGAGATCGCCCCGGAGATGAAGGGCTGGGCCGCCGCCATCATCTCGATGTGGCTGCCGACCGAGAGGTAGCGCTTGCCGATCCGCCCGCAAGGGTTGGCGCAGTCGAAGACCGGCAGGTGCTCCGCCTTGAGGTGCGGTGCGCCTTCCAGGGTCATGGCCCCGCAGCAGTAGGTGTTGGCGGCCTCGACCTGCTCCCTGGTGAAGCCCAGGGCGGCGAGCATGTCGAAGGCCATGTCGTCGAGCTGCTCGGCGCTGAAGCCCAGGTGCTTGGTGCAGAAGTCCTCGCCCAGGGTCCACTTGTTGAAGGCGAACTTGATGTCGAAGGCGCTGCCCAGGCTGGCCTCCACGGCGTCCAGGCTCGCCTGGGTGAAGCCCTTCTGGATCAGCGCCGCGTGGTTCACCCCCGGCGCGTCCTTCAGGGTGCCGTGGCCGACCGCGTAGCGGATGATCTCCTCGATCCGCGTCTCGTTGTAGCCCAGGGTCTTGAGCGCGACCGGGACCGTGCGGTTGATGATCTTGAAGTAGCCGCCGCCGGCCAGCTTCTTGAACTTGACCAGGGCGAAGTCGGGCTCGATGCCCGTGGTGTCGCAGTCCATGACCAGGCCGATGGTTCCGGTCGGCGCGATGACGCTGGTCTGGGCGTTGCGGTAGCCCTGCGCCGCGCCGAGGCGCAGGGCCTCGTCCCAGGCCTCGCAAGCGGCCGAGACCAGCGCCGGATCCGGGCAGGCCTCGCCGTCCAGGGCCACCGGGGCGATCGAAAGGCCCTCGTAGCCCTCCTCCTCGCCGTGCGCGGCACGGCGGTGGTTGCGGATCACCCGCAGCATGGCCTCGCGGTTCTCGGCATAGCCCGGGAAGGCGCCCAGCTCGCCGGCCATCTCGGCCGAGGCGGCATAGGCGTCGCCGGTCAGGATCGCGGTCAAGGCGGCGGCCATCGCCCGCCCGGCGTCGGAGTCGTAGCTCAGCCCGCCGGCCATCAAGAGGCCGCCCAGGTTGGCGTAGCCAAGGCCCAGGGTGCGGAACGCGTAGGACTTCTCGGCGATGGCCTTGGAGGGGAACTGGGCCATCAGGACCGAGATCTCGAGAGTCAGGGTCCAGAGCCGGGTGGCGTGGCGGTAGGCCTCGATCTCGAAGCGGCCGTCCTTGCCCAGGAAGGTCATCAGGTTCAAAGACGCCAGGTTGCAGGCCGTGTCGTCCAGGAACATGTACTCCGAACAGGGATTGGAGGCGTTAATCCGGCCCGACTGCGGGCAGGTGTGCCACTCGTTGATCGTGGTGTCGAACTGGACGCCCGGGTCGGCGCAGGACCAGGCGGCCTCGGCGATCTGGTCCCAGAGCTGCTCGGCCGGCAGGCTGTCGGCGACCTTACCGTCGGTGCGGCGGACCAGGTTCCAGGTGCCCCCGCCCTCGACCGCCTCCAGAAACGCGTTGGTCAGGCGCACCGAGTTGTTGGAGTTCTGGCCCGAGACGGTCAGATAGGCTTCGGAATCCCAGTCCGTGTCGTAGGTCCGGAACTGGATCGAGGTGGCGCCCTGGCGCGCAAACTGGACGACCCGCTGGATGTAGTTGTCCGGCACCTTGGCCTTGCGCGCTTCGCGCACCGCCGCCTTGAGCTTCGGGTTCCGCTTGACGTCGAAGGCGGCCTCCGGCTCGCCGGCATCGGGTGCCGCGTGGCAGGCCTGGATCACCGCGTTCAGGTGCTTGCTGCAGAGCTTGGAGCCGGCGACCAGGGCCGCGACCTTCTGCTCCTCGACGGCCTTCCAGTTGATGTAGTCGAGGATGTCGGGATGGTCGACGTCGACGGTCACCATCTTCGCGGCGCGGCGGGTCGTGCCGCCCGACTTGATCGCGCCGGCGGCCCGGTCGCCGATCTTCAGGAAGCTCATCAGGCCCGAGGAGCGGCCGCCGCCGCTCAGCGGCTCGCCCTCGCCGCGCAGGCGCGAGAAGTTGGTCCCGGTGCCCGAGCCGTACTTGAACAACCGCGCCTCGCGGACCCAGAGGTCCATGATCCCGTTCTCGTTGACCAGGTCGTCGCCGACCGACTGGATGAAGCAGGCGTGCGGCTGCGGGTGCTCGTAGGCCGAGGCCGCCTTGGTCAGCTTGCCGCTCTGGAAGTCGACGTAGTAGTGGCCCTGGCTGGGGCCGTCGATGCCGTAGGCCCAGTTGAGGCCGGTGTTGAACCACTGCGGCGAGTTGGGCGCGGCCATCTGGCGGGCCAGCATGAAGCGCATCTCGTCGTAGTAGGCGCGGGCGTCCTCCTCCTGGTCGAAGTAGCCGCCCTTCCAGCCCCAGTAGGCCCAGGTCCCGGCCAGGCGGTCGAAGACCTGCTTGGCCGAGGTCTCGCCACCCTCCGCCGGCTCCTTGGCCGCCTTGCCGCGCCTGGGGGCCGGCTCGGAGCGCCAGAGCCAGGTCGGGACGCCGTCCTCCTCGACACGCTTCAGCTTGGCCGGAATGCCGCGCTTGCGGAAGTACTTCTGGGCCAGGATGTCACAGGCGACTTGGCTCCAGTCTGTTGGCACCTCGATGTCCGACTGCTGGAACACCACCGAGCCGTCGGGGTTGCGGATCTCGCTCGACGTCTTGCGGAAAGGGATGGTCTCGTAGACATCCTTGCCGTCCTCGGTGAAGTGTCGCCTGATCCGCATGTGACCCCCTTCTCGATGACTGCTGCCTGCGCGCGAGACCGGCCTCGCCAGGACTCCACCCCCAAGGGACTCGGGGCCATTGCGGCCCAGAATCTCGCCCGAACAGGGATCCAAGGCAGGTCTCGTGATGAGGAGGAAGCTAACCACAAAATCTAGATAGTGTCACCAGATTTTGTGGTTAATGAAGCGGATATCGGGATTAGTCCCTAGATGTAGTGGCGACTTTCCCTCGAGTCTCGGCCTGCGGCTGCCAGGCCAGCAGCACCAGGGCTGCGGTGACGATGAGGGCGCCCAGGAACTGCAGGGGGGCGAGAAGCTCGCCCAGGATCACCGCGGCGATGGCGATGGTCAGCAGGGGCTCGGCGTAGGAGACCAGGCCCAGCCGGCCCGGGCAGGACAGGCCCATGGCGGCGAACTGGACGACGATGGCGACGGCGTAGAAGGCGCTGGCGCCGACCAGCCCGGCCCAGCCGGTGAAGGCGTAGGGCAGGCTGAAGCCGCCTAGGAGCGTCAGCGCCGCGGCCAGCAGAAGGGCGCCGCCCAGGTTGACGTAGACGGTGATCGAGAAGACGTCGTGCAGCCCGGCCAGCCGTCGGCTGACCAGCACCGTCACGCTGGCGCCCGCCGCCGCCAGCAGGGCGAAAAGCAGGCCCTGGGGGTCGAGGTCGGCGTAGACCGTGGCCACGGCGAGCCCGAGCCCGATCAGGGCGAGAAGCGCCGCGCCGAGCCGCCGGCCGCCCAGGGCGCCGGCGCCGGACAGCGGCACCAGAAGGGCGGCGAGGAAGGGGAAGCAGTAGAGCAGCAGGCAGGCCAGACCGACCGGCAGGTAGAAAACTGCCGCCAGGTAGCTGACGTTGGTGACGAACCAGGACAGGGTGACCAAGGCGGTAAGGGGCCAAGCCTTGCGCGGCAGCAGGATCGGGCGCCGGAACATCAGGATCATCATGACCAGCGCCAGGCTGCCCATGAGGTAGCGCATGAAGGCCACGGTCAGGGGATCGCTGCCGCCGTCGTAGGCAAGCCGGGCCAAGGTCGGGATGCTGGCAAAGGAGACCGCCGCTGCCAGGGCGAGAAGCAGCCCAGCGATCCAGGGGTCGGCGCGGCCGATGCCGCGCTCCCGGGTCTGCCCGATCTCACTCATGGTCTCTGATCTCGCATTAGGCCATAAGGTGTAGCCGCTCGGCCCTGCTTTTCCATTAAGGATAAGCTTGCCCTCGCGGCAAATTCGCCCGAAATCCCGTGGGAATCAGGCGGGTCTGGCAAGCGGCAGGTTGACCAGGAGATTCTGCGGCTTGAGCTTCAGCCGGCCGCTCTCCGACATGCAGAGCGCCAGATAGACCGGGCGGCCGGCGAGCTCGGAGCGCATCGCGCCGGGGTCCTTGAAGTCGAGGCGGAACAGCGAGAGCAGGCGGGCCAGGCGGGCCTCGCCGACCTCGACCCCGTTGTAGAGGTCGTTGAGCAGGCGCGAGCCCTCGGCGTCGAGACCGAGGTGCCAGGCCCATTTCTCGTCGCGGATCTCCTGGACCGGCTGCAGGCTGACCTCGACCTCGTGGAAGCGCCGCACCCAGGCCTCGAGGACCCGGCAGAGCGCGTCGAGCCCGGCGCCGGCAAAGTTCAGGTTGAGGACCAGGTCGTGGCGTTGGTCGCGCGACCAGTAGAGCGCGGCGTTGGCCTCGTCGATGACCTCGAGGTCGACCCGGCGCAAGGGGGTCTGCGCCTCGACCACGAGGCGGCCCAGGTCGCCGAAGCCGCCGGTGGAGGCATACATCTCCACCGTCTCGGCGTCCGCGGCCATGATGTGACCGTCGTTGATGGTCACCTGCTGCTCGCGGAACAGCAGTTCGGCAGCCCGCGCTCTCAGGCCGTCCTCGCAGCCCTCCAGCAAGGCTCGTGCGATGACGTGGGCGAGCTGGTCGAGGAACAGGGGCGGCACCGGGACCCCCTTCGGCATGCTGCCGCCCGACTCGGCGAAGATCCGGGCGTAGGCGGCCTCGATCGTGCCGGCCCGAACCAGGCGGTCGCGGAAGCCGAGCACGACCTCGTAGTTCTCTCGGGCGTCCGGGTCGGCGAGCTCGGCCAAGCGGGCCTTGGAGACGGCCTCGCGCGGGTTGGCCAGGAGGCTACGGTGCAAAGCGATCTCGGCGGCACAGGACTCTTCGACCGGACGAATCTCCGGGCGCCGAAAATAGGCGGCCAGGAAGGCGTCGGTCACCGCCAGGCGGCCGGACTCGGCGTCCTGCCGCAACAAGTGATAGCCGGAATCTCGCCAGAAATCGGGCATGGCGCCACTATCGGGCGCACTCCGGGCGCTGTCCAGTCCGCCGCCGGCGGGCCCAGTCCTCCCCGGACGCAGCGTCTGGACGGGCGGGAGCGGAGGTGCAATAGTCGCGCCGGCCAAAATCTGCTGGACCAAAGGGCTATGGCACGGAATACGCTCGGTACGCTTCTCCACACCTGGCTGCGCGGCGAAGAGGTCGGCAAGGACGGGGAAGGGAACCGCTATTTCCGCGAGAAGGGCGGCGGCCGGGTCCATCCCGACAGCATCCGCAAGGAGCGGCGCTGGGTGCTCTACGACGGCGAGGCCGAGGCCAGCCGGGTGCCGCCGGAATGGCACGCCTGGCTGCATCACACCACGGACGAGGTGCCGCCGGCCGGCGGGCCGGCGAAGCGGCCCTGGCAGAAGGACCACCAACCCAACCTGACCGGCACCGACCAGGCCTATCGCCCACCGGGCCACACGCTGAGCGGGGGCCGCCGGGACCGGGCCACCGGAGACTACGAGCCCTGGCGACCGGAGTGACCGTCGCAACCAGAGGCGTCCCTGCCGACCGGCGTTAGCCGGACCCACTGACTGGCATCCGGAGTAGAGTCATGCAGAGGAACATCATCGAAACCGTGATGGGCGGCGTCGTGCTGATCGTGGCGGTGTTCTTCGTGGGTTTCGCCTTCACCAGCGCCGGGGTCAGTCCCGTGACCGGCTACGAGGTCTCGGCCCGCTTCGAGAACGCCTCGGGGCTCTCGCCCGGGACCGATGTCCGGATGAGCGGGGTCAAGATCGGCACGGTGACGCGCCAGTCGCTCGATCCCGAGACCTTCTCGGCCGTCGTAACCATGACCATCCAGGGCGACCTCGAGCTGCCGCTGGACACCTCGGCACGGATCATCCCTGACGGTCTGCTGGGCGGCAATTTCGTCGAGCTGGAGCCCGGCGGCGAAATCGAGAGCATCGCGCCCGGCGGCTCGATCGAGTACACCCAGGGCGCGATCAACATCATCGACCTCGCGACCAGGCTGTTCTTCAGCACGACAGACGGCGGCGAGTCCGGCGATGGCAGCGCGGCCGGCGGTGCCGGCGAAAGCGGCGGTCAGCAGTGAGCCCCGCGGCCGGCGATACCTCTTCCGGCCAGCGCTGGGATCCCGAGCGCTACGCCCGCAACGCGCGCTTCGTGGCCGACCTCGGCGCGCCCTTGGTCGAGCTGCTCGCGCCCCAGCCGGGCGAGGCGATCCTCGATCTCGGCTGCGGCGACGGCGCCCTGACCGAGGCCCTGATCGCCGCTGGCGCCGTGGTCGTCGGCGTCGACGGCAGTGCCGAGCAGGTCGCCGCGGCGCAGACGCGCGGCATCGACGCCCGTCAGGCCGACGGCGAAGCGCTGGATTTCGAAGCCGCCTTCGACGCGGTCTTTTCGAACGCGGCCCTGCACTGGATGCGCAGGGCGGATGCGGTCATCGACGGGGTCTGGCGGGCCCTCAAGCCCGGCGGGCGCTTCGTCGGGGAGATGGGCGGCGCCGGCAACGTCGCCGGGATCACGTCCGCGCTGCTGGTGGCGCTGGACCGCCGCGGCGTCGACGGCCGGGCGGTCAACCCCTGGTATTTTCCCACCCCCGAGGACTATCGCGGGCGCCTCGAAGCCCGCGGCTTCGAGGTCCGGAGCATTGCGCTGATCGACCGGCCGACCCCGCTGCCGGGCCCCATGGCCGAATGGCTGGAGACCTTCGCCGAGACCTTTCTCAAGCTGGTGCCGGCCGCGGCGCGCGCAGAGCTGGCCGCGGAGGTTTGCGAGGCGCTGCGGCCGACCCTCTGCGACGCCGAAGGGCGCTGGACCGCGGACTACGTCCGCCTGCGCTTCTCGGCCCGCAAGCCGGTCTTAGCCTCCGGCGGGCTTGCAGATTCGGCGGCTTCTGCCTAAGTCTCGGCTCAGGCCTCGGAATTCGGGATCAAAAGGAGGATCGCCCCCTTGGCGGCGGAGAAGGATCAAGACTTCGACTTCCCGACCTGGCTCCAGCCAGACGGCGTGCCGGTGTCCTGCATCGAGAAGATCAAGGTGCTGAACGAGAACCTCGAAGAGCTTCGAGAGATGGCCCAGGACGCCCTGGAGGACGGTATCTTGATCGGCTGCGACGAGGCGCAGATCCGCAACGTCCTCCACCTGCTGGTCGATTCCCTCGCCAATCCCTACCGCGACAAGGCGCCCGAGGACGACCGGGCCGGAGACGGTGCCTGAGATGCGTCTGGCGCGCCTGATGCTGCCGGTCCTGCTGGCCGGCCTGGCCGCGCCCGCGGCCGCGGCCGAGATCGCCGTGCTTCAGGGCCTGGACAAGATCACCGCCCGGATCTCGACCTTCGAGGCGCCGATCGACCAGATCGTCCGCTTCGGTACCTTCGAGATCATTGCCCGGACCTGCCACAAGACGCCGCCTGAGGAGCCGCCGGAGCGCGCGGCCTTCCTGGAGATCACCGAGGTCCGTCCGGATTCCCCCTCGGCGCCGATCTTCACGGGCTGGATGTTCGCCTCCTCGCCGGCGCTCTCGGCCGTCGAGCACCCGGTCTACGACGTCTGGGTGATCGACTGCAAGAGCACGTCCAGCTCGGCGGCATCGAGTACCACCGGGAACTGAGCGGTGACCGAGAGCGCCTGAGCCAGGCGCATCTTGTACTCCTCGCGGGGCAGCTCGACGGCCCCGAACTGCCGCAAGTGCGGCGTCGTGAACTGGGTGTCGAGCAGGCTGTAGCCGCCCTTGATCAGGCGCAGGACCAAGTGCACCAAGGCAACCTTGCTCGCTTCGGATTCCCGGCTGAACATGCTCTCCCCGAAGAAGGCCGCGCCCAAGGACACGCCGTAGAGCCCGCCGACCAGCTGGCCGTCCCGCCAGCATTCGATCGAATGGGCGAATCCCATG
Source organism: Kiloniellales bacterium (assembly GCA_030066685.1). Lineage (NCBI taxonomy): Bacteria > Pseudomonadati > Pseudomonadota > Alphaproteobacteria > Rhodospirillales > Kiloniellales bacterium. Next base: position 12,145 of record JASJBF010000057.1, read on the forward strand.
TGGTGCAGTTCGGTGTAGAGCCCCTCGATCGTCCGATTGATCCAGGTGTCCGGGCGGTTGAGCCCGGGCTCGGCGCAGCCCGCGATCACCTCGTCGAAGGCAGAGTTGCAGCGCACGTCGAAGTCCTGGCGCCGCACCCGGCGTTTCAGCCGCCGCGGGATGTGGAACTTCTCGAGAGGCAGGACGCCTCGGTTGTCGGGATCGATCCAGTGGACCACGGGGTCGTCGCGACTCTCCGCCATGGGGAAGATCCCGATGGCGTAAGCCCGCAGCAGGAGCTCAGGATTGAGCTTCATCCGCCGGTTACCATCCTCCTTCAGGCCTCGGGCGTCTGCTCGACGAACCTCTCTAGCCAATGGATATCATAGTCGCCGTTGATGAAATCGTTAGCCCCGATCAATTCGTGGTGTAGAGCAATCGTGGTCTTGACCCCGTCGACGACGTATTCCTCCAGCGCCCGCCGCAGCCGCATCAGGCATTCGTTGCGGTTGCTTCCGTGCACGATCAGCTTGGCGATCAGACTATCGTAATAGGGCGGAATCCGGTAGCCGCCGTACATCGCAGAGTCGACGCGCACGCCCAGGCCGCCGGGAACGTGGTGGCTGGTGATGGTCCCGGGGCTGGGCACGAAGGTCTTCGGATCCTCGGCGTTGATCCGGCATTCGATGGCGTGGCCCGAGAACACGACGTCCTCCTGGGTCAGGGCGAGGGGCGATCCGGCCGCGATCCGGATCTGCTCGCGTACAATGTCGATCCCGGTGATCGCCTCCGAGATCGGATGCTCGACCTGCAGGCGTGTGTTCATCTCGATGAAGAAGAACTCGCCGTTCTCGTAGAGGAACTCCAGGGTGCCGGCGCTGCGGTAGCCGAACTTCTTCATCGCGTCGGTGGCGACCTTGCCGATGCCCTCGCGCGCGCTTTCGTTGAGGGCCGGCGAGGGCGCCTCCTCCAGCAGCTTCTGGTGGCGCCGCTGCAGCGAGCAGTCGCGCTCGCCCAGGTGGATGGCGTTGCCTTGGCCGTCGGCCAGGATCTGGATCTCGATGTGCCGCGGCCCGCCCAGGTAGCGCTCGAGGTAGACGGCATCGTTGCCGAAGGCGGCCTTGGCCTCGCTGCGCGCCATGCCCAGGGCCTGGATCAGCCCGTCGCGGTCCTCGGCAACCTTCATGCCGCGCCCGCCGCCGCCGGCCGCCGCCTTGACCAGGATCGGGAAGCCGACGTCATCGGCCACCCGCAGCGCCTCCTCGTCCTCGGTGATCGCGCCGTCGGAGCCGGGAACGACCGGGATTCCGAGGGAAACCGCCGCTTCCTTGGCCGCGACCTTGTCGCCCATCAGCTGGATGTGCTCGGGCGAGGGGCCGATGAAGACGAAGCCGTGCTCCTCGACCATGGCCGCGAAGTCGGCGTTCTCGGAGAGGAAGCCGACCCCGGGATGAATCGCGTCGACCCCGGTGATGATCGCGGCCGAGAGGATCGCCGGGATGTTCAGATAACTGTCCCGACCCGGCGGCGGCCCGATGCAGACGCTCTCGTCGGCCAGGCGGACGTGCATGGCGTCGGCGTCCGCGGTTGAGTGGACGGCGACGGTCTGGATGCCCATCTCGCGGCAGGCGCGATGGATCCTCAGCGCGATCTCGCCGCGGTTGGCGATCAGGACCTTTTCGAACATCGCTCCGGCGGCCCCCGCGCGCTACTCGATGACCATCAGGGGCTCGCCGAACTCGACCGGCTGGCCATCCTGAACCAGGATCGCCTTGACCGTGCCCGCGCGGGGACTGGGGATCTGGTTCATCACCTTCATGGCCTCGATGATCAACAGGGTCTGGCCCTCGCTGACCTGGTCGCCGACCTTGACGAAGGCGGGCTTTCCGGGCTCCTCGGCGACGTAAGCCGTGCCGACCATGGGCGAGGTGACCGCGCCCGCCGGGACCGCTTCCGCGGCGCCCTCGGCTGCCGGCGCCGCCGCGACGGCAGGCGCCGGCGCTGCGACCGCGCCGGGCGCGATCATCGCGGCCGCGCCGCCCTTGGCGATGCGTATTCGGCGGCCTTCGGCCTCGTATTCGATCTCGGTCAGCCCGGTCTCGGTCAGGAGATCGGCCAGCTTGCGCACCAGCTTCTCGTCGATGGATAGCTTGTCAGCCATCAAACCTCTTCCTCGGTTTTCAAGAGGCGGGCCATGGCGTCCAGGGCCAGCAGATAGCTCTGGGGGCCAAAGCCACAGATCGTGCCGGTCGCCGCCAGGGAGATGTAGGAGTGGTGGCGGAACGACTCGCGCCGATAGATGTTCGAAAGGTGGACCTCGATCGTCGGCAGAGCCACGGCCTGAAGGGCGTCCAGCAGCGCGATCGAGGTGTGGGTCAGGGCGCCGGCATTGAGGACGAGGCCCTGGTGGCTGCCGCGCGCCTCCTGCACCCAAGTCACCAGGTCGCCTTCCGCGTTGGACTGGCGGCAGTCCACGGCGAGCCCGCGTTCCCGGCCCCGTGCCAGACAGGCGGCCTCGATCTCCGCCAGGGTGATCCGGCCGTAGACCTCCGGTTCACGGGTTCCGAGCAAGTTGAGGTTGGGACCGTTAAGGACCAGAATTGCCGGGGCTTTTGCCACCCCTTCCTCCGCGGGCGTGTGACGTCGGCCACAGCGTTATCATAGGCGCCCGAGCCGGTGCAATCTGCTCTTGGTGTCCGGTCTCAGCCGGTCTTGGCGCGTTCGCGCCGGACCAGCTCCATCAGCTGCCGCATGGGCACGGCGCCGGGGACGATTTCCTCGCCGACGACGAAGGCCGGGGTGCCGTTGATCTGGAGCGCCTGCCCCAATCTGTGGTTGTCCCGGATCTGCTGCTCGACGCCTTCAGAGACCATATCCTTGCGCAGTCGCTCGACGTCGAGGCCGAGATCGCTGGCAACGGCCAGGACCCTCGCTTCGTCCAGCTGGCCCGGCATGGTCATCAGCGCGAGGTGGAAGTCGCGGTAGCGGTCCTGCTCGGCAGCGGCCAGCGCCGCCCGCGCCGCCACCACGGACTCCGGCCCGAGGATGGGGAACTCCTTGAAGACCAGGCGGATGCTGCCGTCCTTCTCGACCGCGTCCATGAGGTCGGCGGTGACCTTGCGGCAGTAAGGGCAGCGATAGTCGAAGAACTCGACCAGGGTAATGTCGCCGTCAGGATTGCCGAGGACGGGACTGTTCGGATCGCGCCCCAGGGTATCCAGGTTCGCTAAGATGGCATTGCGCTGGGCTTCGATCTTCGCGAGGCGCTGCTTCTCCTCCAGCCGCTGCATGCTCTCCAGCAGAATCTCGGGATGCTCGAGCAGGTAGTCGCGGACGATCTCCTCGATGGCCCGGGTCTCGGTTTCGCTGAAGCTGGCTTCGGGCGCGGCCGGCTCCTCGGCCGCGGCAGTGACGGCGCCGGCCAGAAGAGCCGCGGCCGTGATACTGACGAAAACCCTCATGGTCTGGCCCTCTGCTCGGTTGTCCCGGCGTCCTTGGCAGTCGTACATACAGGTCCGCGCCCGAAGCGGCAAACCCGGCTCCGTCAGCTGCGCTTGCGCAGGCGGTCGGCCAGTCCGTCGATGTCCTGCGCCCTGAGCCATCCGGGAGAATACTCCGGCAGGAGCTTCAAGGCGCGCTGGGCGAAACCCTTGGCCTCCCTGGGGTTATTCATTGCCAGGGCGGCCTCCGCCTTCGACAGGGTCGACATGCCCTGGTCGCCCATGCGGCCCTGGACGCTGGCCAGGAGGCGCCAGCCTGTCACGTTACGGGGCTCGCGCTGGGTAACGTACTGCAGGTGTCCCAGGGCTTCCTTGTTCAGGTTCGGCTGGTTGAGCTCGATCTGGACGTGCGCCAGGGCGCGACGGATCAGCGGCGCGTCGGGAAGGATCTGGACCGCCTTCTGGTATTCCGGCCTGGCGTCGGCAAGCCGGCCGCTGTGGAAGAAAATGTCGCCCTTGAGCTCGTGGAAATAGGGGTCGCCCGGGTAGTCCTCGATCAGGCTGTCCGCCTCCGCCAGCGCCTCTGGCATTTGGCCGCGCTCCAAATAAGCGATCGACCGGGCGTAGCGGGCCGGCAAGGAATCGTCGTTGTCGCTGAACCTCCTGAGCGCCTTAATCGGGGTCAGATAGCCGAGAAGCTTCGCGCGCATGCGCTCATGCATCGCGACCAGCTCCGGCGGCGCGGGCTCGTCGGCAAAGCGCGACTCTTGCACCGCCGCCCGCAGCGAGGCGATACGGTCCTGAGTCAGAGGGTGGGTGCGAAGATAGGGATCTTGCCGGCTCGACAGCAGGGCCTCCTGATCGCCGAGGATCTCGAAGAACTCCAAGAGGCCGCGCGGCGAGTATCCGGAGGACTCCAGCAGCTTGATCGCGGCTTGGTCGGCGGAGGCCTCCTGTCCCCGGGTGTAGGCCAGCAGGCTGGCGACCGCGGCGCCCTGGCCGCCGCTGATGATCGCCGCGCCGGCATCGCCGCGCCCGGTCGCGATCGCCGTGCCAATGCCCAGGACGTAGGACGCGATCAGGGCGGCCGTGGTCTTCTGGACCTCGTCGCCCCGCGTTACGATATGACCGCCCGTGATGTGGCCCGTTTCGTGGGCGATCACCCCCATCACCTGAAGGGGCGTCTCGGCGCGCAAGAGCAGGCCGGTATGGAGGAACATATTCTGACCGCCGGCGACGAAAGCGTTGAGCCTGGGGTCGTCTATCAGGTAAACGTCGACAGCCTGCGGGTTCAGCCCGGCAGCCAGGAAAATCGGGGTTGAATAGGCGCGGACGGTGTTCTCGATCTCCGTGTCCCGTATGAAGCGAAGACCCTTCGCCTCGACGACCGCAGGCGCCATGACGGCAGCCAGGACGAGAAGGACACAGAGTTTGGCAATGGGTCGAATGATCAAGGATTGGGTTCCACTTCTCCGCAGTGAAGGTAAGCGGAAAACACAAGCAATTCAACGCGAATGCATCGCAATCCGCTGGGCGGCGCCGTCGGCGGCCGCCCTGGGACTGGCGGTCATGCTCACGGCCTGCGGCAGTAGCGGGCCGAGCGGCCAGGTGATCGAAGTCACCGGCTTCGCCGGCCTGGTGGCGGCTGACGAGCCCTTCGCCGCGACGGTGGGCCGGGACGTCCTGGGCAACGGCGGCGGCGCGGCGGACGCGGCGGTGGCGATGTACTTCACCATGGCCGTGACCCTGCCGTCGCGGGCCGGCCTGGCCGGCGGCGGCGTCTGCATCGCCTTCGACCGGCAGGAGGAAGCCGGCGAGGTCATCGACTTCCGGCCAAAGACGACGGCCGGCGGCGGTGTCGTGCCCGGGAACACCCGCGGCATGGCGGTTCTGCACGCGCGGCGCGGTAGCCAGAGATGGCAGTACCTCCTGCGCCGGGCGGAGAACGTCGGCCGATTCAATGCCACCTACAGCCGGGCCCTGGTCCGCGACATCCAGGCCAGTCAGGCCAAACTCCGTGGAGATCCCGAGGCCGCGCGCCTCCTCCTCGTTGCCGGCGGCACGCCGCCGCGCGAAGGGGACAAGCTGGACCAGGTCGAGCTGGTGACGGTGATCTCCGGTATCCGCAGGGAAGGCGCCGGCTATTTCTACGCCGGGCCCTTCGCCCAGCGTCTCGCCGAGGCCTCGACCTTGGCCGGTGCCGCCATGACGACCGACGACGTTCGCGGCTACACCCCGCAGGTCGCCGAGGCGGTGAAGGTCCCCGTCGGGCCGCACACCGCCTTCTTCGCACCTCAACCGGCTTATGGAGGCACGGCCGCGGCCCTGATCTGGAGCCTGCTGACGGAGCTCGAGGACTACGGCGGCGCCGGGGCCGAGGAGCGGGCGACCCTCCTGGCAGCGGCATCGCTCGCCGCCCTGGACGGCCCGGCGACCGGGGAGGGCCTCGCGAAGATCCGGAGCGTCTTCGATGAAGGCGATCTGCAGCGCCTGCAGGCCTCCTTTCGGCCCGAGCCGGCCGGTCTCGGCGGCCCGGCCCCTGACGCTGGCGAAGGCGCGAGCTTCGTCGTCGCCGATCAGTGGGGCTCCGCGGTCGCCTGCAGCTTCACCATGAACGGGCTCTTCGGCGCAGGCCGCGTGGCGCGCGGCACCGGCCTGATTCTGGCGGCCGCGGATCGGAGCAACCCCGGGCCGAGCTCTCCTGTCATCCTGGCCAACGAGAACACCGGCGAACTCTACTTCGCCGCCGCAGCCGGCAGCGGCGCGAGCGCGGTCTCGGCCCTGTCCACCGTGATGCTGGAGGCCGTCGCCGCCGAGCGGCCCCTGCCGAACGCGGTGGCGCGCGGCCGGATCCAGGCGTCCCTGCCCAGCGGCACGGTTCTGGTCGAAAGCGGGCTTCCCGCCGGCGAACGCGCGGCCCTGGCCGCGCAAGGCCTGCAGACCGTGCCCGTCGATCGCCTGGGACGGGTCAACACGCTGCATTGCCCCCAGGGCCTGCGCCGCGATCCGGACGACTGCGAGGTGGTCACCGACCCGCGCGGCTGGGGCCTGGCGCGGCGGGCGCAATAGCGGCATGGCCCTCAAAGCCGCACAGCGAGGCAAGGTCCCGCCCTTCATCGTCATGGACGTCATGCGGGCGGCCGCGGCGCGGGAAGCGGCCGGTGGCGAGGTCCTGCACATGGAGGTCGGACAGCCGGGCACCGCCGCCCCGCCGGCGGTCCTGGAGGCCGTGCGACAGGCCCTGGACAGCGACCGCGTCGGCTACACCCTGGCGCAGGGGATCGAGCCGCTGCGCCGGCGGATCGCGCGCCATTACCAGGAGAGCTACGGGGTCGAGGTCGATCCCGAGCGGGTGATGGTAACCACCGGCTCCTCCGGCGGCTTCCTGCTGTCTTTCCTCTCGGCCTTCGAGGTCGGCGACCGCGTCGCCCTGGCGGCTCCGGGTTATCCCGCCTATCGGAACATCCTGGCGGCGCTCGGGGTGGAGCCGGTCCTGATCCCGACCGAAGCCGAGCATCGCTTCCAGCCGACGCCGGACCTGCTTGACCGGGTGGCCGGGCCGCTCGACGGCCTGATCGTCGCCAGCCCTTCGAATCCGACCGGGACGATGCTCGACCACGCGCAGCTCGCCGCTTTGGTGGACTACTGCGCGGCGCGCGGGCTGCGCCTGATCTCGGACGAGATCTACCACGGCATCACCTACGAGGCGCCGGCGGTCACCGCACTCGGGCTGACCGAAGACGCTATCGTCATCAACAGCTTCTCGAAGTACTTCTCCATGACCGGATGGCGCCTGGGCTGGATGGTCCTGCCCGAAGACCTGCTGAGGCCAGTCGAATGCCTGGCGCAGAACCTTTTCATCTCGCCACCGACCCTGTCGCAGATCGGTGGCCTCGCGGCCTTCGAAGCCCGCGAGGTACTGGAGGGCTATGTCGCCAACTATGCGCGGAACCGCGCGTTCCTGCTGCAGGCCTTGCCGGCAGCGGGCTTCGACCGGCTGGCGCCGGCAGACGGTGCCTTCTACCTCTACGCCGATGTCGGCCATCTCACCAACGACAGCGAGGCCTTCTGCCGGCGCATGCTGGCCGAGACCGGGGTTGCGACCACGCCCGGCCTCGACTTCGACCCCGAGCGGGGCCATCGCTTCGTCAGGTTCTCCTTCGCCGGCACGGAATCCGTGATGCGGACGGCCGCGAGCCGGCTCCAGGACTGGCTGAAGAGGGGTTAGAGCAAGCCGCCCGCCGGCTCAAGACCCGGCGGGCGATCCGGAAGCGTGGATTTCCTCAGGGGAGGCGGCGGCGTCAGCCGCCGAGGCGGTTCCACCAGCCCTTGCGCTTCGGTTTGTCGTCTTCCGCGTCCTGCGGCGGGGGCGGCGCCTCCTCGGCCGCGGCCAGACCCGTCGGCTCTGCCCCGTTCTCGACTCCCTCCTGGGGTCCATCCTGGGGTTCGGCGTCTCCGTTCATCGCCGCCTTGGGCTCGGGCTCCGGCTCCGCAGGCGCCTCCGGGGCCGGTTCCGCCGCGGGCGCCGGCTCGGGCGCAGCGGCCGTTTCGGCTTCCGCCCCCGCGCTGACCGCCGGCTTCGCCTCGGCCGGGTCCTCGGCCTTCTTGCGGGTGCGCCGGCGGCGCTTCGGCTTCTCCGTCTTCTCCGGCTCGGCCTCAGCGGCGGCTTCGGCCTCCGCGACGGCCTCCGGCGCCTCGGCGCCGTCTTCGGCTGCCTTCTTGCGGCTGCGCCGGCGGCGCTTCGGCTTTTCGGGCGGGGCCTCGGCCTCGGCGGAAGCTTCCTCCGCCGCAGTCACGGCTTCGCTCGTCTCTTCCGCGGCGACCGGCTCGGGGCGCGGCTCCTCGTGGGTCTCCGGGGCCGTCTCGGGGGCCGGCGGCGCCGACGGCTGGGCTTCCCCCGAAGCGTCGTCGCCCTCGGCCTCGGCGGCCTCGATGCCGGTCTCGGCCTCGCCCTCCTGGCGCCGTCGCGAGCGCCGGCGGCCACCGCGCTTTCCGCGCCGGCGACGGCGCGGCTTGTCGCCGTCTTCCGAGGCCTCGGCCTCGGCTTCCGGCCCCTCTTCCTGCGGCTCGGCCTCGGCGCCGGCCTCCTCCGTCGTCTCCTCGGCGGCGCTGTCCTTGCCGCGCCGCGACCGGCGGCGCCGGCGCCGGCGATCGCCCTCGGCCGCCTCGGCCTCGTCGCGGATCGCGACGCTCTCGCCGGTCGCGCTGACGATCTCGAGGCGATGATCGGGCGGGACCAGGGCCGCATCGGTCTTGATGCTGACCCGCAGCCCGTAGCGCTGCTCGATTGCGATCAGCCGGTCGCGCATCTGGTTGAAGAGATAGAGCGCGACGTCCGGATGAACGGTGACGGTCAAGGTGACCGCGCCGCGCTTGATGCCCTGCTCCTCGATCACCCGCAGGACCTGGAGCGCCGAGGAGTCGCTGGTCCGGATGTGACCGGTGCCTTGGCAGGTCTGGCAGACCACGGTCGAGGCCTCGATCAAGCTCGGACGCAGGCGTTGGCGCGACATTTCCAGCAGCCCGAAATGGCTGATCCGGCCGAGCTGGATCCGGGCCCGGTCGTGGCGCATCGCCTCTTTCAGGCGGCGCTCCACCTCGCGGTTGTGCCGCGGCTCCTCCATGTCGATGAAGTCGATGACGATCAGGCCGGCAAGATCGCGCAGGCGGAGCTGGCGGGCGATCTCCTCCGCCGCCTCCAGGTTGGTCTTGAGGGCGGTGGTCTCGATGTGCCGCTCCTTGGTGGCGCGGCCCGAGTTGATGTCGATCGAGACCAGGGCCTCGGTCGGCGAGATCACGATGTAGCCGCCCGAGGCCAGTTCGACCACCGGGTTGTGGATGGCTTCGACCTGGGATTCGACCTGATGGCGCTGCAGCAGCGGGATGGCCGGATCCTTGTAGAGCTTCACGTGGCGCGCGTGGCTCGGCATCAGAGTCTTCATGAAGGTCTTGGCCGCCTTGTAGCCGTCCTCACCCTCGATCAGGATCTCTTCCATCTCGCGGGAGTAGAGGTCGCGGATCGTGCGCTTGACCAGGTCGCCTTCCTCGTAGATCAGCGAGGGCGCGCTCGATTCCAGGGTATCGCGCCGGATCTCGTCCCACAGGCGCAGGAGATACTCGTAGTCGCGCTTGATCTCCGGCTTGCTGCGCTGGCTGCCGGCGGTCCGGACGATGACCGCCATGCCCTCCGGGATCTTCAGCTCCGAGATGATGCTCTTGAGCCGGCGCCGGTCGTTGGCGCTGCCGATCTTGCGGCTGATCCCGCCGCCGCGGGCGGTGTTGGGCATCAGGACGCAGTAGCGGCCGGCCAGGGACAGGTAGGTGGTCAGGGCCGCACCCTTGTTGCCGCGCTCCTCCTTGGCGACCTGGACCAGGATCACCTGGCGGCGCTTGATGACCTCCTGGATTTTGTAGCGGCGCAGCAGCTTGGCCCGCTTGCGCCGGTCCTCCTCGACCTCGTCGCCGCCGACGGTGTCGACGCCGGTCTCGGTCTCGACCTCCTCGACTTCGTCCTTCGCGGCGCCGTTTGCCGCCTTGGCGTCGACCGCCTGCTCCTCGGCAGCCTCTTCGGCGCCGCTGGCCGCCTCGCCGTCGGAGTCCTCGTCCTCGCCGGAATCGCCCTTGAGGGCCGCCTCTTCGGCGATCAGAGCCTCCCGGTCGGCGATCGGGATCCGATAGTAATCGGGATGGATTTCGGTGAAGGGCAGGAAGCCGTGGCGGTTGCCGCCGTAGTCGACGAAGGCCGCCTGCAGGGAGGGTTCGACCCTTGTGATCTTCGCCAGGTAGATGTTGCCTTTGAGCGGCTTCCTAGCCGTGGTTTCGTAGTCAAACTCTTCCAGGCGCTTGCCGTTGAGCACGGCCACCCGGGTCTCTTCCGGGTGGCTGGCATCGATGAGCATTCGTTTGGGCATAAAAGTGGATCTCCGGGAAGCGCCCGGCAATGCCCGGCTCGGCGGGCAGCGGCGCTGATCTCGAGGTGAATGTGAGGCGAGGGCCCGGGCGAACCGTGAGAAGTCTTCGCGAGGAGTCGCAGCTCATGGCCAATGGCCCGTTCCCAATTTGAATCCTGCGCCCGTCGGGGGCGGCAGGGTCACTTAACTGGATGCGGGGCCTTGAGCCCCGCAGCTTCGGCTTGTGCGCCAAATTTGCCCGGACCGCAAGATGGACCCTCAGAGGGCCTGGAGCGCTGGACCGCGCTGGTCCCTGGGCTGGCTCGTCATGCCAGGACGGCGCCGCTTTGGCGCGCACACAATATGACGATATCGTCCTATCACTCAATGAATTAATGTCGTCTACCTGGCAATGCAACCGCCGATTTGCTTGTTGCCATCGATCCTTATCAAGTATATCTAGCCTACCCTGTAAGGAGTCGGCGCTACATCTGGCAGGTCGTGCGGACACTCGGGACAGCTCTGATCTTCCTGGCCGGGATCGTGATCGGTGCCAGCGGCGCCCTCGCCCAGCCGAAAGTGACCGCGGTGCGGATCGGCCCGCACCCGGACAAGACTCGCTTCGTCATGGAGCTGACGGAGGAGCCGGCCTACCGCGTCTTTGCGTTGCCCGACCCCTTCCGGGTGGTGCTCGATCTGCCCGAACTGGACTGGCAGCTGCCGGACGACGCCTGGCGCAAGGGCGGTGGCATGGTCAAGGCGCTGCGTTTCGGCCTCTTCGCCCCGGGCACCAGCCGCGTCGTGCTGGACGTCGAGGGGCCGGTGCGGATCAAGTCGGTCTTTACCATCGGCCCGACCGGAGGCAAGCCTTACCGCCTGGTCGTCGACCTGGTTCCGGTCACCCGCCAGGCCTTCCTCGCCGAACCTGGCCGGGCGATCCATTCGGCCAAGGCCCTACCGGCGTTGCAGCCCAGCAAGCCGCGGATCGAAGGCAAGACCGACGACCGGATCACCGTGGTGGTCGACCCCGGCCACGGCGGCGTCGACCCCGGCGCGATCGGCGTCTCCGGCGTACGCGAGAAGGATGTCGTCCTGCGGGTTGCGCAGGAGCTCAAGAGGCAGCTCGAGGCCAAGGGCCGCTACCGGGTCATCCTGACCCGGACGAAGGACATCTTTCTGACCCTGGCGCAGCGGCGCGAAGTCGCCCGCCAGGCCGGCGCCGACCTCTTCATCTCCCTGCACGCCGACTCCCACAAGTCGCGCAAGGTGCGCGGCGCATCGGTCTACACCCTGTCCGAGACCGCCTCGGACGCGGTCGCCAGCGAGCTGGCGGAGCGCGAGAACAAGGCCGACCTGATCGCCGGTGTCGATCTCGAGGGCCAGACCGACGACGTCTCCAGCATCCTCCTAGACCTGACCCAGCGCGAGACCATGAACCTCTCGGCCCAGTTCGCCGCCATGACGGTCGAGGAGCTGTCCAAGCGGACCAAGGTGCTGGCCAACACCCATCGCTTCGCCGGCTTCGTTGTGCTCAAGTCCCACGACGTGCCCTCGGTCCTGATCGAGCTTGGATTTCTCTCGAACCGTGCCGACGACCGCTTGCTGACGGCGCCGAAGCAGCGCAAGCGCCTGGCAGAGGCGGTCCGGGCGGCGGTGAACCGCTATTTTTCCTGGCAGGCCTCGCTTAGGCGGTCATAACCGCGCCACATTTGCCGTCTAGCTGATAGGTGACCGGGCGAGCCTTTGGTTTGCCAAAATAAACTCAGTGGCGACAACGGCTTAGTGTATACTCCGGTACGTGAACCGGTCGGGAACCTGACATGCTGAAGATCTTGGGAGCCCTCTTCTCGGTGCTGTGCGTGATCGTCCTAGTCGCGGGCGTCGGGCTGTTGTACGGCTACTACCACTATGCCCGGGATCTGCCCGACTACCGGCAGCTGGCCAAGTACGACCCGCCGACCGTGACCCGGGTCCATGCCGGCGACGGCCGGCTCCTGGCCGAGTTCTCCTTGGAGAAGCGGGTCTACGTGCCGATCCAGGCGATTCCGCCGCGCGTGATCAGCGCCTTCCTGGCGGCCGAGGACAAGAACTTTTACAGCCATCCCGGCGTCGATTTCCGCTCTGTGGCCCGGGCCGTCGTCACCAACATCATCAACATCGGCCGCGGCCGGCGGCCGGTCGGCGCCTCGACCATCACCCAGCAGGTCGCCAAGAACTTCCTGCTGACCAACGAGGTCTCGGTCGAGCGCAAGATCAAGGAAGCGATCCTGGCCTTCCGGATCGAGCAGGCCTTCTCCAAGCACCGGATCCTCGAGCTCTACCTGAACGAGATCTTCCTCGGCTTCCGCTCCTACGGCGTCGCCGCTGCGGCCCTCAACTACTTCAACAAGTCGCTCGACAGCCTGACCATCGCCGAGGCCGCCTACCTCGCCGCGCTGCCCAAGGGGCCCAACAACTACCACCCGGTCCGCAAGCGCGACGCCGCCGTGATCCGGCGCAACTGGGTGGTCGGGCGGATGCTCAAGGAGGGCTACATCACCACCGAGGAGGCCCAGGCGGCGACGGCGGAGCCGCTCCAGGTCGTCGAGCGCGACCCGACCGAGGTCGCCGAGGCCGACTACTTCGCCGAGGAGGTCCGGCGCGAGCTGGTCCGGCTCTACGGCGAGGAGAAGCTCTATCAGGGCGGCCTCTCGGTCCGCACGACCCTTGATCCCCGGCTGCAGACCGCCGCCGACACCACGCTGCGCCAGGGGCTGATCGCCTACGACCGCCGCCACGGCTGGCGCGGCCCGGTGGCCAAGCTCAAGCTCGAGGCGGCCGACTGGAGCAGCCAGCTGGCAGAAGTGCCGGCGCCCAAGGGCGCCCTCGCGCCCTGGCGCCTGGCCGTGGTGCTCGACCTCAAGGCGGAGGGCGCCGGGATCGGTCTGGCCGACGGCAACCTGGGCGTCCTGCCGATGACCGAGCTGACCTGGGCCCGGCCGCCCCTGGAGGGGCAGAAGGTCGGTCCGGCGCCGAACTCGCCAAGCCAGGTGCTCGAGGTCGGCGACGTGGTCATGGTCGAGCCGGTGGCCAAGGGGCCCAAGGGCCAGGACTATCCGGCGGGCAGCTACGGCCTGCGTCAGATACCCGAGATCAACGGCGCAATCGTTGCCATCGACCCGCACACCGGCCGGGTGCTGGCCATGACCGGCGGCTTCTCCTTCCGGGCCAGCGTCTTCAATCGGGCGACCCAGGCTGCCCGCCAGCCGGGCTCGGCTTTCAAGCCCCTGGTCTACCTGGCGGCTCTGGAGCAGGGCCTGACCCCCTCGAGCATCGTCCTGGACGCGCCCTTCGTCGCCGACCAGGGCGCCGGCCGCGGCAAATGGAAGCCGGGCAACTACACCAAGAAGTTCTACGGGCCGACGCCGATGCGAGTCGGCATCGAGAAATCCCGCAACCTGATGACCATTCGCCTGGCCCAGACCATCGGCATGGAGATGGTCGCCGAGACGGCCGAGCGTATGGAGGTCGTGGACTATCTGCCGCGGGTGCTGTCGATGTCGCTGGGCGCCGGCGAGACCACCCTGCTGCGCCTGACCACGGCCTACGCGATGCTGGTCAATGGCGGCCACCGGATCACCCCGACCTTCATCGACCGGGTCCAGGACGGCCAGGGACGTTCGGTGTTCCGCCACGACCAGCGCGACTGCCCGACCTGCCGGGCCGACCTCTGGCTGGACCAGCCGGTGCCCGAGCTGCCCGACGAGCGCGAGCAGGTCGCCGACCCGGCCAGTGCCTACCAGATCGTGTCCATGCTCCAGGGCGTGGTCGAACGCGGAACCGGCGTGCGGATCAAGGCGGTCGGCAAGCCGCTGGCCGGCAAGACCGGGACCACCAACGACAGCCTGGATACCTGGTTCGTCGGCTTCTCGCCCGACCTTGCCGTCGGGGTCTTCGTCGGCTTCGACGAGCCGCGGACCCTGGGCCCCAAGGAGACCGGCTCCAGCGTTGCGGCGCCGATCTTCCGCGATTTCATGGCCGCCGCCCTGAAGGAGCAGCCGGCGATTCCCTTCCGGATCCCGGCCGGAATCCGTCTGGTCCGGGTCAACCAGGACACCGGGCGCCTGGCCAAGCCGGGCGACAGGAAGGTGGTGCTTGAGGCCTTCAAGCCGGGCAGCGAGCCCTCCGGCGCCCAGGTGGTGATCGACGGCGGCTACAATCCCTGGACCGGCAACAGCGGCTCCGAAGGCGGTCCGGCCTTGACCGGCGATTCCGGTCTGTATTAAGCCGCTCCGAGACAGTGAACAGCGCGTCGCCCCGGAGGCGGCGCAGATCGGGAGTGCCCATGCGCGCCGAGATCGAGGCGGTCGTCAACGACATCCAGGAGTCGCTGGCCCTGCTGAGGAGGCATCTTTGACCTCGAGGCCACGACAGCCCGGCTCGAGGAGCTGAACCACAAGGCCGAGGACCCCGGCCTCTGGGAGGATCCGGAAGCGGCCCAAAAGGTCATGCGCGAGCGCCAGCGCCTGGACCGTGCCATCGGCGGGTTCCGCGAGCTCGAGAACGGCCTCGAGGATGCCCTGACCCTGATCGAGCTGGGCGAGGCTGAAGAGGACCAGGCCAGCGTGCGCGAGGCCGAGCAGCAGCTCGAGGCGCTCAAGGCCGTCTGCGAAAAGCGGCAGCTCGAAAGCCTGCTCTCCGGCGAGGCCGACGCCAACGACTGCTATCTGGAGATCCATGCCGGCGCCGGCGGCACCGAGGCTCAGGACTGGGCCCAGATGCTGACCCGGATGTACCTGCGCTGGGCGGAAGCCCAGGGCTACAAGACCTCGCTTCTGGAAGAGAGCCCCGGCGAAGAGGCCGGGATCAAGTCGACCACGCTTCAGATCGAGGGCGACAACGCCTACGGCTGGCTGAAGACCGAGTCCGGCGTGCATCGCCTTGTGCGGATCTCGCCCTTCGATTCCCAGGCGCGGCGCCACACCTCCTTCGCCAGCGTCTGGGTCTATCCCGTCGTGGACGACAACATCGAGATCGAGATCGAGGAAAAGGACCTGCGCGTCGATACCTACCGCGCGTCCGGTGCCGGCGGGCAGCACGTCAACAAGACCGACTCCGCGATCCGTATCACCCACCTGCCGACCAACATCGTCGTCCAGTGCCAGAACGACCGCTCGCAGCACCGCAACCGCGCCCAGGCCTACGCCATGCTGAAGGCGCGGCTCTACGAGCACGAGCTGCAGAAGCGGGAGGAGGAGGCCCAGGCCGAGGCGGAAGCCAAGACCGATATCGGCTGGGGCCATCAGATCCGCTCCTACGTCCTGCAGCCCTACCAGATGGTCAAGGACCTGCGGACCGGGGTCGAGAAGGGCAACGCCCAGGGGGTGCTGGACGGCGGCATCGGCGAGTTCCTCGAGGCCGCCCTGGCGGCCCGGATCGAAGGCGGCCTCTCGGCCGCCGAAGTGCCGGATGACTAGGGAAGGCGCCGCGGACGAAGGCCAGGTCAAACTGCGCTCAACTGGAATCAACTGAGCGCAGATAACTTGATCTATTCCATATAGATAGAGCAGCTTATCTGCGTTCGAATGAACGCAGGCCGCTCTAGCGCACTTCCCGATCAGACGCGTTCGCGTCTGGCCGGGAGTAGTGCGCTAATGCCTTGAATTCAGGGCATTACATCCGGCCAGATGGATCGCGAAGCGATTCCATCTGATCGGATAATGCCCTAGTCGTCGTCCCTGCGGTAGTAGTCGAGCAGGCGCCGTCGTTCCCGGTGGGCGAAAAACAGGGCGCTGAAGAAGGCGAAGGCCGTGAGGCCGCCGGGGATCAGGTAGAGCCAGAACTCGGCCCGGCTCTTGGCGACGTTGAACCCGAGGGTCATGGCGAAGAAGGTAATCCAGCCGGCGAAAAAGCCGAAAAAGGCGAACAGGACGGTGGCGATCAGGACCTTGCGGACGTCCCAGAAAAGCTCCGGCGGTCCGGAGGGTTGATTGTCGAAGTCCAGATCCATGCCCTGCGGTTCCGTTTCGCCTGGCCTCGATCAAGCGCGGCTCGGGTCGGCTCGATCCGAGGCGAGAATCTTGATCTGTCTTAACACCATGGAGGCCGTTCTGCGTCCGATGCG
Source organism: Kiloniellales bacterium (assembly GCA_030066685.1). Lineage (NCBI taxonomy): Bacteria > Pseudomonadati > Pseudomonadota > Alphaproteobacteria > Rhodospirillales > Kiloniellales bacterium. The sequence goes on from JASJBF010000057.1 coordinate 28,557, forward strand.
GTACGCGGTCAGACTTCCGTCCAACATCAAGACCCGAGTCCGGTAAAGTATCCGTAAACGTCGGGTGACATCCCGGCGGCCCGCCTCGCCTCGTCGTTGAAGGGGGGCTTGAGCACCCCCTTGAAATGCTGCCGGACGAGGGCCTTCCAGGTCGGCCCGGGATCGCGGCCCAGGCGCCGACAGAGAAAGGCGAACCAGCGCTCGCCGGCGGCGACGTGGGAGACTTCCTCGCGATATATCAACTCCAGAACGGCGGCGCTGACCGTGTCGCCGGCCCGGCGGAGCTTGTCGATCATGCCCGGCGTGACGTCGAGGCCCCGGGCCTCGAGCACCAGGGGCACCACCGCCAGCCGGGCCGCAAGGTCGCCCGCGGTCGCCCCGGCCGCCTCCCATAGACCGTCGTGCGCCGGCAGGTCGCCGTAGGCCGCGCCCAGGTCGCCGAGCCTGGCGCTCAAAAGGCCGAAGTGGCGGGCCTCGTCGGCGGCGACCCGGCACCAGTCGTCGAAAAAGGCGCGGGGCAGGCCGGCCCCGGCGGCGCCGGCGCCGAAGCGTGCGATCAGATCCCAGGCCAGGTCGACCGCATTGAGCTCGATATGGGCAAGGGCGTGCAGCAGCGCGATCCGGCCGCCGGGCTCGCGGCCGATGCGCCGCCGCGGGACCTCGCGCGGCGGCACCAGGGCCGGCCGGTCGGGGCGCGCGGGCCGCTCAGGCGGCCTGGCGGCCCCGATCGCGGTGATCCGGCCCGCCGCCCAGGCGGCGGTCGCCGCCCTGGTCAGGCGCAGCTTTTCCTGCGGTTCGGCGGCGGCCAGGACCGAGACGGCGGCCTCGGCCAAGCCCCGCGCCGCCGCCACGGGCTAGAGGTCCTGTGCGGCCTTCAGGACCTCTTCGACGTGGCCGGGCACCTTGACCTTGCGCCAGGCCCCCTGGACGACGCCGTTCTCGTCGATCAGGAAGGTCGAGCGTTCGATTCCCATGTACTTCTTGCCGTACATCGACTTCTCGACCCAGACGCCGTAGCTCTCGCAAATGCTGCCATCCTCGTCGCTGACCAGGGCGAAGGGCAGGTCGTACTTGGCCTTGAACTTGTCGTGGCTCTTCACGCTGTCCTTCGATACGCCGAGGATCTCGGCATCGACCTTCGTGAAGTCCGGCAGGGCGTCCCGGAAGCCGCAGGCCTCCTTGGTGCAGCCCGAGGTGTCGTCCTTCGGATAGAAGTACAGCACCACCTTGCGGCCCTTCAGCGACGACAGGTCCACCTGTCCGTCACTGTCGGTGGGGGCGGCGAAGGTCGGGGCGGCGTCTCCGATCGAAACGGTCATGTCCTCTCTTGTCTCCTCTGTCTTGCGTCAGGCCTCGCCGGCCGGGTCCTTTTTGTCTACGCGGCCGCCGGGGTCTTCGATGACCTCGCGGAACACGCGCCGAACACAGGACGTGGCGGCATCCATGCGGTCTTTCAAGGCTGCGAAGCCGGCGCAGTTCCCGGCCGCGGCCAGCCGCACCTTCAAGCCCTCCGGGGCCTGGGCTTCGTCGAAATCCTGACCCACCGTCAGGCGCAGGACGGCCTGCAGATGCCGCAGCAGACGGGCTGCGTCGTCCAGGGCCGCCGCCCTGTCCGCGTCCAGGACCCCGGTCTCTGCCAGCTTGTGCAGGGCCGTCGAGGTGACCGGGTCCAGCACCTCCGGGTGGGCATGGCCGTGGCGTAGCTGCCAGTACTGGACCAGGAACTCCAGGTCGACCAGGCCGCCCGGCCTCTGCTTGACGTCCCAGAGGCCGCCGGCCCGATGCTCGCGGGCGACCCGCGCCCGCATGTCGGCGATATCCCGGACCAGCTTCTCCGGATCCCGCTCGCCGGCCAGCAGCTCGGAGATCGCGGCCTGGACCCGGCCGGCGAAGTCCGGGACGCCGATGATCGTCCGCGCCCGGGTCAGGGCCATGTGCTCCCAGGTCCAGGCCTGGTCGCGCTGGTACTTCACGAAGCCGGGCAGGGTCGTGGCGATCGGCCCGGCGTTGCCCGAGGGCCGCAGGCGCATGTCGATCTCGTAGAGCCGGCCCTCGCCGGTCGGCGCCGAGAGGGCGTTGATGAAGCGCTGCGCCAGCCGCGCGTAGTAGACGCTGGGCGGCAGCGGCTTGGCCCCATCCGACGAGGCCGAGTCGCCAGGCGCGTCGTAGAGGAAAACCAGGTCCAGGTCCGAGGTCACGGTCATCTCGCGGCCGCCGAGCTTGCCGAGCGCGATCACCGCCAGCCCGTCGCCCGGCAGGGACCCGTGGGCCGCCTCGAACTCGGCGCGCACCGCCGGGAAAAGGCCCTTCATCGTGGTCTCGGCGATGGCCGTCAACGCGGCGGCGCAGTCGTCGGCGTCGCTGATCCGGTCGAGGAGGTGGACTCCGACCTGGAACTTGCGGTCGTTGGCCCAGCGGCGCGACAGCTCGAGAACGTCCTGGAAATCCCGCGCGTCGCGCAGGGCGAGCTCGAGCTGCGGTTCCAGGACCTCGGCGCCGGGCAGGGGCTCCCGGAAGTCCGGGGACAGCACCGCGTCCAGGAGCCCGGGCCGGCGGCTCAGCTGCTCGGCCAGGGCCGGCGCGCTCCCCATGATCCCTGCCAGCAGCCGCAGCAGGCCGGGGTTGGCGTGCAGCATCGAGAAGAGCTGCACGCCCGCAGGCAGGCCCTGTAGAAAGGTATCGAAGCGGCGCAGGGCCTGGTCCGGCTGGGCGGTCGCCGCCAGGGAATCGAGCAGGGTGGGCATGATCTCGGTCAGGATCTCGCGGCTGCGCTTGCTGCGGGTCGCGCGGTAGCGGCCGTGGTGCCAGCCGCTGACCAGGTGGATGACCTGATCGCCCTCCGAGAAGCCCATGCTTTCCAGGGTTGCGACCGTGTCCGGATCGGGCTCGTTACCCGTGAACACCAGGTTTCCGGGCCCGGACAGCGCCGGCGCCTCCTCGAAGAGCGCCGCGTAATGCTCCTCGACGCGGCGCAGGTGGGCCAGCAGCTCCCGCCGGAAGGCCTCCGGCTCGTCGTAGCCCAGGAAGGCGGCCAGGGCGTCGAACTGGCGCGGATCCGAGGGCAGCTGATGGGTTTGCTGGTCGGCGACCATCTGCAGGCGGTGTTCCACCCGGCGCAGGTAGCGATAGGCCGCGGAAAGCTGCTTGGCGGTCTCCTCCTCCAGGCGGCCGGCCGCGACCAGGGCGGCCAGGGCGTCGACCGTGCGTGGCTGGCGCAGGGCCGGAGCGCGGCCGCCGTAGATCAGCTGCTGGGTCTGGGCGAAGAACTCGATCTCGCGGATGCCGCCCCGCCCCAGCTTGACGTTGTGGCCCAGGATCGCGACCTCGCCGCCGCCGCGCTGAGCGTTGATCTGGCGCTTGATCGAGTGGATGTCCTGGATCGCCCAGAAGTCCAGGTTCCGGCGCCAGACGAAGGGCCGCAGGATCGCCATGACCTCGCGCCCCAGGGCCGGGTCGCCGGCGATCGGCCGCGCCTTGATCATGGCCGCCCGTTCCCAGTTCTGGCCCAGGCTCTCGTAGTAGGTCTCGGCCGCGTTGATCGAGATCGCCAGCGGCATGGCCGCCGGATCCGGGCGCAGCCGGAGGTCGGTGCGGAAGACGTAGCCCTGGGCGGTGCGTTCGCTCAGCAGCCGGACCAGATCCCGCGTCAGCCGGACGAAGAAGTCCTGGCAGCCTCGGCTGCCTGTATAGGGCGCCCGCTCGGCATCGAAGATCGCGATCAGGTCGACGTCGGAGGAGTAGTTCAGCTCTCCGGCACCCAGCTTGCCCAGGGCCAGGACGCAGTAGCCACAGCCCTCCGCGGGCGCCTCGAGGTCCGGCAAGGCCAGCTCCTCGCGGCCCGCGGCCCGGCGCAGCAGGAAGGCCAGAGCATGGCCGATCGCCTGGTCGGCAAAGCGGCTCAGGGATCCGGTCACCTCGTCGACCGACCAAGCGCCGGCCAGGTCGGCCAGAGCGACGATCAGCGCAACCTTCTGCTTCGCCCGGCGAAGCGCCGTCTCGACCGACGAGGCCTCCCTCTGTCCGCGCACGTCCGCGTCCAGCCCTTCAAGCGTTTCCTCCAGGAGTTTTTTCGGTCCGCGCCTTAAAACCGCCTCGAAAAGTTCAATATCATGGATCAGGCAGCGGCTCAGGAAGGGGCTGTAGGCGAAGACCGCTCCCATGAGCTGCCTCACCTTGGGGTCCTCAGACGGCTCGCCGAGCTTTCCAGCGCCTCCGGACTCTGCCATTTTGCTCAGTCGGCTGGTCCAGTCCTGCCATCCGGCTTCGGCCCGCTCGGGATGGGCAAGTACGGGAAGTAGGGCCTTGGATGTAAAGAGAGGCAAACGCATAACCCTGCGACCTGGTTTCGGGCAACACTGCGTGCCGCCCCGGTGGCGGTCAAGGACCGGTCTGGATCGGTCCGCAAACGGATGGGGCGAGCCGGTACTTGATAAAGCGAAGCGCTAAGATCTGCCTTGAAGTCTTGCTGGGTGCGGTTGCGACCGTGGCGGTGATTGTCGGGCTCCTGATCTGGCGCCTGTCCAGCGGCCCGGTGACCCTCGACTTCGTCACGCCCTATCTCGAGTCAGCGCTTTCCGACGGCGATGCCGGGGTCAACGTCCGGGTCACGAACACCGTGCTGACCTGGGACCGGGCGGAAGGCGACCTCGACCTGCGCGCCCTCGACGTGACCGTGCGCGATCAGCAAGGCCGACCGATCCTGTCCCTGCCGACCGTCGAGGTCGGCGTCAGTCTGACCGCACTCCTTTTCGGCACCGTTGCGCCGACCCGCATTGCCGTCGTTGGCGCCCGAATCACCCTGCTCAGAAGCGCCGACGGAAGTTTCCACTTCGGCGACGGCGACGCGGCCGAACCGGCGGAAGAGGCTATTCCGGAGGAAGTGCCGGAACTCGCCGGCTTTATCCCGGATCTGCTCGAAGACCTGCAGGCGCAGCGCGATCCAGGCAGAGCCATGTCCTTCCTGCGCCAGCTGGACATCGTCGACGGCCAGTTGCTCATCCGCGACGAGCAGGCCGGGGTCGACTGGTGGGCCAAGTCGGCCAACATTGCCGTGCGCAGCGGTTCGGTGGGATTGTCGGGCGAGCTCTCCCTCGACATCGCCGAACCGAAGGAGATTTCAGGAGTCCGGGGCGCCTTCTCCTACCATCGCGAAACCAAGCGTCTGGACCTCGTGGTCGAGGTCGACGAGGTGCTGCTCTCCGACCTCGCACTGCTTTCGCCGGACTTCGAAAAGCTCGGCGGCGTGGACGTGGCCCTCAAGGGTTCCTTGATCTCCGCCTTCAACGGCGAGGGCCAGGTCACCAACCTCGGCTTCGACGTTTCGGGCGGACCCGGGAAGATTGCCATCGCGGACCTCTGGCCCGCGCCTGTGCCGGTACGATCCTTCAAGGCCCGCGGGATCTTCGACGGTGCCGCGGGCAAGATGCGCGTCGAGGACGCGACCCTCACCCTCGGCAGCGAGGCCGATCCGGGCCCGCAGGTCGGCCTTGTCGGCAGTGCCGAGCTTCAAAGCGAGGGTGTCGTGATCAAGGCCCGGGCTGTCGGCCAGTCGATCGCGCTGGACGACCTGGCGAGCTACTGGCCGCTGGGGCTCAACAACAATGCCAGGACATGGGTCACGGAGAACATCCGTGACGGACTGGCCGACACCGCGGAGATCAACCTCGACATCCTGCTGCCCGAAGGCGCGAAGCAGGAGGTGCGGGCCCGCGAGGTCTTCGGTCGGCTGACCTACAGCGACCTTTCGGTGCATTACTTGCGGCCCCTGCCGCCGGTCACCGGGATCAGCGGCGAGGCGACCTTCAACGCCGAGGAATTCGTTCTCCATCCCAGGGGCGGGAAGCTCGGGAACATCTCAGTGCCCAAGGGCGAGGTTACGATCGACGGTCTCAACGTCAGGGATCAGACGATCGACATCGATCTGGAGGTGGCGGGTCCCATCCGAGAGAAGCTGGAGCTGCTCGATCACGAGCGCCTCGATCTCGTCAGCGGCATGGGTATCGAACCGGCCCGGGCCTCCGGCAGGTCCGCCGGCCGGCTGCGGTTCAAGTTCCCGCTGGAATCCGATCTCACCGTGGATGAGATCGAGGTCGCCACGGAGGCGACCCTGACCGACGTCGGGGTCAATGGGATACTGCTGGACAAGGACTTGGGCGCCAATCGGTTGCAGCTCGTTCTCGACACCAAGGGTATGCAGATCAGCGGTCCGATCCGGCTCGACGGTCTCGGCATGACCCTCGATTGGCAGGAATTCTTCGGCGCTGAGAACCCCATGAGGACGCGAATCACGGCACGGGTGCCGCGTGTCGAGGTCGCGGATTGGGCGGCCTACGGCATCGACGTTGTCCCATACATCGCGGGGCCATCGGTGACCCAGATCACGGCCACCATCGACCGCGCCGGGGTCACGACCGTGGAGGGCAAGGCCAACCTCCGCCTGGCCAAGCTCAGCTTCCCGATCCTCGGCTGGAGCAAGCAGCCGGGCGCCGATGCGAGCGCCACGGCGACCGTGGTCTTCGCCGAGGGCGTCCTGGACCGGGTCGAGGCCTTCCGGGTCGACGCCGGCGATCTGCAGGCCGACGGCGGCGTGACCTTCGACCCCGGGAACCGCAACATTATTACGCTCAAGCTCAAGAACCTGGCGGTCGGCCGGACCCGTCTCAGTGACGTGACCGTCCGGGAGGGCGGAGAAATGCTTCAGGTCGAACTGGGCACCGGAACGATCGATCTGAGCCCTCGCCTGAGCGACGACGCTGCGGCTTCGGAAGAGCAAGAGACTGCTCCCGCGGAAACACGCGCGGAGAGCGCCGAAGGCGGGCCTTCGGAGACCGTACAACCCTTCGACTTGCGGGCAAAGTGGCTCGATCGGGTCTACTTCGGTCCGAACGAATACCTGGAGAACGTCCGGCTGTGGCTGGTGCGTGCCGAGGGCGGCTGGGATCGTATGGAGATAGACGGCCAGGTTCCCTGGGAACTGGCCCGTCATCCGAAGGCCAGGCCCGACTCCGAGCGGCGCGCGCCGCCCGCCGGGTTTGGCAGAAGGTTCGGCGAGGCGCCCGATCCGACCGAGGCCAAGTCCGAGGCGATTGACGAGGGCCCGGTAACGCTCAATCTGCGTCTGGCTCCGATCGAGGACGGCACGCGGCGCCTGGCCGTGCGATCCCGCGACCTCGGCGCGATCCTTCGCGCTCTGGCCATCGAGCCGAGCATCGATGGCGGCAAGCTGGAGGTCACCGGCGAGACCGATGACCCGGATCCGGCCAGCCCGATCCGGGGCCGGATCGAGGCCGACGGATTCCGGGTCTACGACGCGCCGATCCTGGCCAAGGTGCTGACCGTGGCCTCGCTCACCGGAATCGTCGAATCCCTCGGCGGCGAGGGTCTGGTCTTCGACCGGGTGACCGGCGACTTCGTCTACGAAAGCGATCGCCTGTCGACGGAGTTGCTGCGGGTCTACGGAACCTCGCTCGGCATCACCACCCAGGGCGAGGTCGATCTCGCGCGCGGCTGGATCGACGTCGAGGGCACGGTCGTGCCGGCCTACTTCCTGAACCGGATCCTCGGCGCCATCCCGATCATCGGCAACATCCTGATCGGCGGCGAGGGCGAAGGCCTGATTGCCTTCACCTACGAGGTGGAGGGACCGAGCGACAATCCCGACGTCAGCGTCAACCCGCTGTCGGCCCTGACGCCGGGCTTCCTGCGCGGCATCTTCGACATCTTCGACAGCGACGGTGAAGGTCCCCGGTCCGGAGAGGACATGACCGCACTGCCCTCCGGACGCGGCGACCGGTAACCGGGCCGGAGCGAGCGGTCTACGGACGGATCAGGCGACCCGGACCAGGGCGTGGCGCTTCTTGCCGGCGGAAAGCTTGATCACACCTTCGGGATTGCGGTCGGCCAAGGTCACCGTTCGGGCCTCGTCGTCGATCTTCTGATCATTGATCCTGGCGCCGCCGCCCTTGATCAGCCGCCTGGCCTCGCCGTTGCTGCTGGTCAGGCCACTGCGGCTGAACAGCTCGTAGGCCGGGAGGCCCGCTGCCAGGTCGGCTTCCGGCAGCGCTAGGCTCGGCAGGTCCTCGCCCAGGCCGCCCTGCTCGAAAGTCTTGAGGGCGGTCTCCGCCGCCGCCGCCGCCGCGGCATCGCCGCGGCAGAGCCGGGTCGCCTCCAGGGCAAGGACCTTCTTGGCCTCGTTGATCTCGGCCCCCTCCAGGGCTTCCAGACGCGCGATCTCGGCCTCCGGCAGCTCGGTGAAGAGGCGCAGGAAGCGGCCGACGTCGGGGTCCTCGGTGTTGCGCCAGAACTGATAGTAGTCGTAGGCCGAGAGCCGGTCCTCGTTGATCCAGACCGCGCCCTCGGCGGTCTTGCCCATCTTGGTGCCCGAGGCGGTGGTGATCAGCGGCGTGGTCAGGCCGAAGAGCGTGGTCTGCTCGACCCGCCGGCCCAGTTCGACGCCGTTGACGATGTTGCCCCACTGGTCCGAGCCGCCCATCTGCAGGCGGCAGCCGTAGCGCCGCGACAGCTCGACGAAGTCGTAGGCCTGCAGCACCATGTAGTTGAATTCCAGGAAAGACAGCGGCTGCTCACGCTCCAGGCGCAGGCGGACGGAATCCATGGTCAGCATGCGGTTGACCGAGAAGTGACGGCCGTAGTCGCGCAGGAAGGCGATGTAGTTGAGCTCGTCCAGCCACTCGGCGTTGTCGACCATCAGCGCGTCCGTGGGGCCTTCGCCGAAGGTGAGGAACTGGGCGAAGATCCGCCGGATGCTCTCGTTGTTGCGCGCGATGCCCTCGAGGTCGAGGAGCTGGCGCACCTCGTCCCGGCCCGAGGGATCCCCAACCTTGGTCGTGCCGCCGCCCATCAGGACGATCGGCTTGTGCCCCGTCTTCTGCAGCCAGCGCAGCAGCATGATCTGCACCAGGCTGCCGACATGCAGGCTGGTCGCGGTCAGGTCGTAGCCGATGTAGGCCACGATGCGCCCTTGGCTCGCCTCCTGGTCGAGGCTCTCCAGGTCCGTGCACTGATGGATGAAGCCGCGCTGGTCAAGGGTGCGCAGGAGATCGGATCGCAGCTTGCTCATGGCGGACAAAGGGCTCCTGATGGACGTCCGGCGGCCGGCCGGGGCGGCGCTGGAATATCACAACGGGGCCAGGGCCTCAAACGCGGGCGGTCGGCCGGACGGAGCCGGTCCGCGTGCCGCGGCCGGTCCCATCGCTGGAGGTGCGAGCGTCAACGCGCGGCGGCGACGGCCCCGTCTTCGGCCTTGGCCAGGTAGTCCTCGACGTGGCCGGTAAGCTCGTCCATCTGTTCGGTGAAGAAGTGGTTGGCGCCGGGGATGACCCGGTAGTCGATGGTGATGCCGCGCTGCTGCGAAAGCTTGTCGACCAGCTTGGCGACGGCGGCTTCGGGCACGATCTCGTCCCGGCTGCCCTGGATCACCAGGCCCGAGGAGGGGCAGGGCGCCAGGAAGCTGAAGTCGTACTGGTTGGCCGGCGGCGCGACCGAGACGAAGCCGGCGATCTCCGGCCGGCGCATCAAGAGCTGCATGCCGATCCAGGCCCCGAAGGAGAAGCCGGCGATCCAGCAGGCCGTCGCGTTCTCGTTGATCGACTGCAGCCAGTCCAAGGCCGAGGCCGCGTCCGACAGCTCGCCCTCGCCGCGGTCGTAGATTCCTTGAGAACGCCCGACCCCGCGGAAGTTGAAGCGCAGCACCGAGAAGCCTTGGCGGGCGAAGGCATGGTAAAGATTGTAGATGACCTTGTTGTTCATCGTGCCGCCGTGCTGCGGGTGCGGATGCAGCATCAATGCAATCGGGGCGGTCGGCACCTTGCTGTGCTGGTAGCGTCCCTCCAGGCGACCTTCAGGTCCATTGAAGATCACGTCAGGCATCGGCGGTATCCATGAGCTTGCTTCACGTCAGAATCGAGGAAATCTCAATCTAGATATCGGGTCTCGCGGCTGGCGTTACCAGGGCGCGAGGGGTAAACTTGAGAAGATTACTCGGACAAACCATATCCCACCCGATAGGGTGTCGAAGGCCGGGGGCGAGCTCTCCGGGAGGTCTAGCGGGCGCGGATCATAGCACGACGGGCAAGGCGATGTTCAAGTTCCTGGTGGAAGAGATCGACTCGATCATGCGCCGCGACCCTGCGGCCCGATCCCGCTTCGAAGTGGCCCTCTGTAACCCGGGCTTCCAAGCGATCCTGTTCTATCGCCTGGCAAACGGCGCCTGGGGGCAGGGCTGGCATCTGACCGGCCGCTTCCTGTCGCAGGCTGCGCGCTGGTTCACCGGAATTGAGATCCACCCCGGCGCCAGCATCGGCCGCCGGCTCTTCATCGACCACGGGATGGGCGTGGTGATCGGCGAGACCAGCCATATCGGCGACGATGTCACGCTTTACCATGACGTGACCCTGGGCGGTGTAGCGCCCAGCGTCGACAGCGACAGCCAGCGCAACCAGAAGCGCCATCCGACCCTCGAGGACGGCGTGATCGTCGGCTCCGGGGCCCAGATCCTTGGGCCGATCACGGTCGGTAGCAATGCCAGGGTCGGCGCCAACGCGGTGGTGACCAAGGACGTGCCGGCCTGCGCCACCGTGGTCGGCATTCCCGGCAGGGTCGTTCAGCCCGCGGCCAAGCGCGAAGAGCAGCCGGCCTTCGTTGCCTACGGCACCCCGACGGGCGACCTGCCCGATCCGGTGGCGCGGGCCATCGAAGGCTTGATGGACGAGGTCTCGCGCCTGCGCGCCCGGGTCACCGAACTGGAGGCGCGGAGCGAGGCCGGCGGCGATGTCGACGGCCTGGGGGTCGAGCCGGCGGCGACAGAGGACGGCGGCACCGATCTGCCCCAGGGCAAATGCTAATGGTGAGCGCATGAGCGTGCAGTTGGAGGATTGGCGGTGAAGCTCAGCACGAAGGGTCGCTATGCGGTGATGGCGATGGTCGATCTGGCGGCCCAGAGTAACGGCAAGCCGATTGCCTTGTCCGACATCGCCGACCGGCAGGAGATCTCGCTTTCCTACCTGGAGCAGCTCTTCGCCAAGCTGCGCCGCGGTGGCCTGGTCCGAAGCGTCCGCGGTCCCGGCGGCGGCTATCTGCCGTCCCGGCCGGCCGAGGAGATCCGGGTCTCGGACATCATCCTGGCGGTCGACGAGCCGATCCGGACGACCCGCTGCACGCCGGGCCAGCCGCTGGGCTGCCGCAGCAACAAGAGCCGCTGCGCGACCCACGATCTCTGGGAGGAACTGGGCAACCAGATCTACCTCTACCTGAGCTCGGTCACCGTGGCCGACGTCGTCGACCGGCGGGTGCTCGGGACCAGCAGCCTGCTGTCCCGCGACGGCTCCGGCCCGGTTGCGGCCGCGGAGTAGCGCCCCCCGCCGGCCCCGCGCTGCCCATGTCCCAATCGGTCTATCTGGACTACAACGCGACCGCGCCGCTGCGTCCGGAAGCTGCGGCCGCCCTGGAGGCGGCCCTGCGCGAGACGGGCAATCCGTCCTCCGTGCACCGCTTTGGGCGCCGCGCCCGGCGGCGGGTCGAGGACGCGCGCGAGGCCGTGGCGGCCCTGGTCGGCGCCCGCCCCGCAGGGGTGATCTTCACCGGCAGCGGCAGCGAGGCCAACAACCTGGCCCTCTCCGGCCTGCCTGCCGGCCGGGTCCTGGTCTCCGCGGTCGAGCACGATTCGGTGCTGCAGGCGGCCCCCGGGGCGCAGCGGCTGCCGGTCGATGCCGAGGGCCGGGTCGAGCTGGAGGCCCTGCGCGAGGCCCTGGCCGAAGGCGGCGGTGGGTCGGGGCCGACCTTGGTGTCGGTGATGCTGGCCAACAACGAGACCGGGGTGATCCAGCCGATCGGCGAGATCGCGGCCCTGGCCCGGGCGTCGGGCGCCCTGGTGCACTGCGACGCGGTGCAGGCCGCCGGCCGGCTGGATCTCGACCTCGAAGCCCTGGGCGTTGCCGCCCTCAGCCTCTCGGCCCACAAGCTGGGCGGGCCGCAGGGCGCAGGCGCCCTGATCCTGGCCGAGGGCGTGACGGTGGCGCCCCAGATCCGCGGCGGCGGCCAGGAGCGCCGGCGTCGGGCCGGGACCGAGAACGTGCCGGCCATCGCCGGCTTCGGGGCGGCGGCCGTGGCGGTCCTGGCCGCCCCCAAGCCGGATCCGGACCTTGCGCGCCTGCGCGACGGCCTGGAGGCCCGGCTCCGGGCCCTGGCGCCGGAGCTCATGGTCTTCGGGGCGGCGGGGCCGCGCCTGGCCAACACGAGCTGCTTCGCGCTGCCAGGCCTTTCGGCCGAGACCCAGTTGCTGGCGCTCGACCTCGCCGGCATCGCGGTCAGCTCGGGTGCCGCCTGCTCCTCGGGCAAGGTCGAGCCCTCCCATGTTCTGCGGGCCATGGGCGCCGACGCCGAGACCGCCGCCGCGGCGATCCGGGTCAGCCTGGGCTGGGCGACGACCGCGGGCGACCTGGAGCGTTTCGTCGAGGCCTGGGAGGGGCTATACAGACGGCGGGCGGCCTAATCCCGGCACGTCTTCGGACCTTGCCGAACCGCCGCCCGGAGCAAAGGAGGACGCGGGTGCAGGAGCGCTCCGAAGAGACCCCGATCTATCTGGATAACCAAGCGACCACGCCCCTGGACCCGCGGGTCCTGGAGGCGATGATGCCCTATCTGACCGCGCACTTCGGCAATCCGCACTCGGTCCATCACGCCTACGGTTGGAAGGCCGTCGCCGGCGTCGAGGCGGCCCGCGCCGAGGTTGCCGAGCTGCTCGGCGCCGAAGCGCGCGAGATCGTCTTCACCTCCGGGGCGACGGAGTCCAATAACCTGGCGATCAAGGGCGCTGCCCGCTTCCTGCGCCGCAAGGGTAAGAACCACGTCGTCACCCTGGCGACCGAGCACAAGTGCGCGCTGGAGAGCTGCCGCCGGCTGGAGAGCGAAGGCTTCCGCCTCACCGTCCTGCCGGTCGAGCCGAGCGGCCTGGTCAATCTGCAGCGCCTCAACGAGGCGATCTGCGAGGACACCGCCCTGGTCTCGGTCATGGCGGTCAACAACGAGATCGGCGTGATCCAGCCCCTGGCCGAGATCGGCGCGCTCTGCCGGGAGACCGGAGTCGTCTTCCACTGCGACGCGGCCCAGGGGGTCGGCAAGATCCCGATCGACGTCGAGGCCATGAAGATCGATCTGCTGAGCATCTCCGGCCACAAGATCTACGGGCCCATGGGCATCGGCGCGCTCTACGTGCGGCGCCGGCCGCGGGTCCGGCTGGAGCCGCTGTTCGACGGCGGTGGGCAGGAGCGGGGCCTGCGCTCCGGCACCCTGGCACCGGCGCTCTGCGTCGGGCTCGGCAAGGCCTGCGTCCTGGCCGGGCGCGAGATGGCCGAGGAGTCGGCGCGCCTCCTGGCTCTGCGCAGGCGGCTCCTGGACGGGATCCTGGCCGCCCTGGAGGGTGTGAGCCTCAACGGCGATCCCGATCAGCGGGTCGCCGGGAACCTCAATCTCGCGTTCGAGGGCATCGACGGCGAGGCCCTGATGAACGCCATGCCGAAGCTCGCCGTCTCCTCCGGCTCGGCCTGCTCCTCGGCTGCGGTCGAGCCCTCCTACGTGCTGCGCGCCCTCGGCTTGAGCGACGCGGCCGCTCACTCCAGCATCCGAATCGGCCTGGGCCGCTTCACGACCGAGGCCGAGATCGACACGGCGATCGAGGACGTCACCGCCGCCGTCACCGCCCTGCGCCAAAGCGAGGCCGCCGAGGGGCCGGCGGTCGGGGCCGCCGAATAGCCGTCACCGCGCTGCTTCGGTCGAATCGAGGCTGGATTTCGCCGGCGCCGGGCATTACCTAATGCCGGCTGAAATGATGCCTGGAGCTTGAGCAGATGCCGAAGATGGTGTTCCTCGAACCGGACGGGACCCGCAAGGAGGTCGACGCGCCGCTGGGGCTCTCCGTCATGGAGATCGCCCACCTCCACGGCATCGACATCGAGGGCGCCTGCGAGGGCTCGCTGGCCTGCTCGACCTGCCATGTGATCGTCGAGCCCGCCTGGTTCGGCCGGCTGGAGACCGCTTCGGAGGACGAGGAGGACATGTTGGACCTGGCCTTCGGCCTGGAGGAGACCTCACGGCTCGGCTGCCAGATCGTCATGACCGAGGAGCTGGACGGCCTGACCGTGAAGCTGCCGGCCGAGACTCGCAACATGCTCTTCGATTGAGGCGGCAATGGACCAGCCGGAGGGAGTCTTCGAGCGTCTGAAGCAGTCCTGTGCGGAGGACTGGTCGGCCTACACCGGGCACGCCTTCGTCCGCGGCCTGGGCGACGGCAGCCTGGCCGAGCCCTGCTTCCGCTGGTACCTGGCGCAGGACTACCTCTTCCTGATCCACTTCGCCCGGGCCTACGCCCTGGCCGCCTTCAAGAGCGACAACCTGGACGACCTGCGCCAGGCGAGCGCGACCCTGGACGCCCTGATCAACGGCGAGATGCAGCTGCACCTGAAGTACTGCGCCGGCTGGGGCCTGACCGAGCGCGACATGGCGGCCCTGCCCGAGGCCGAGCAGAACCTCGCCTACACCCGCTACGTGCTGGAGCGGGGCCTGTCCGGGGACCTGCTCGACCTGCTGGTCGCCCTGGCGCCCTGCGTGCTGGGCTACGGCGAGATCGGCCGGGCCCTGCTGGCCGACCCGGCGACCCGGCTGGGCGACAACCCCTACCTCGACTGGATCGAGGTCTACGGCGGCAACGAATACCAGGAGGTCGCGGCCGCCGCCCGGGCGCAGCTCGAAAGGGTCGCCCGGGCCCGGCTCGGCGCCGATCCCGCCGCCTCGCCGCGCTGGCCGGCCCTGGCCGCCACCTTCCGCAGCGCGACCCGCCTGGAGGTCGGCTTCTGGGACATGGGCCTGGCGCCGCCGGCCGCCTTCGGCGGCGCCTGAAGCCTGCGTGCGACCGCCCTCGCTACTGCGCCGCCGTGGCCTGCTTGGCGATGCTGGCAAAGACCTCGTCCAGGTCCTTCGCCAGCGTCTTGAGCTTCTCGCCGCCGTCCTCGTAGGGCGCGAAGATCACCGTCGGCTTGCGGTAGGTGAGGGAGGCCGTGCCGTCGTCGTTCTCGGTGACGTAGAAGCGGATCGGGGCCTCGATCCCGGCCGGGATGCTCGCCTCGAGCATGGGCACGGCGAAGCGCGGGTGGTAGACGCCGACCACCATGTTGCCGGGGATCACTTTGTCGAAGGCCGCCTTGGCACCGACCGTCGCGCTGGCACGGGTGACCAGGCCCATCTTGTGCGCCTTGACCGCCGTGTTCAGGCGCTCGATCAGGGTCTTGTAGCTGTGCGGCGTCTTGGTGGTCACCAGGCCCTCCGGCGCGGCCGGGGCCGGCCCGGAGATGAAGGCGGCGGCCAAGAGGGCGGCTGCGGGCAACAGACAGGCAAGCGGGCGGTGCGTCATGGCGGGTTCTCCTACCTCGATCCGGTGGCACGGATTGGGGCGCCCACTTTAGCCCACTGCCTGCCCACGGCAACTCCATGACCCCCGGCAGCCGAGGGCCCTTGACGGTCCCGGCCTGGCGCGTCCTGGCCGCCCGGGGCATGCTCTGGCCCTGGATGGACAGCGTGACCTTGCGCCTGATCGTGCGCTGGTACCTGCCGCTGTCCCGGGCCTGGGCATCGGCCCTGGCTTCCGAAGGTAGCCCGGCAGCCTTCTGGGAAGGCGTCGGGCTGGCCGAGCCGAAGAACGGCCCGGAGCGCGCTCGGGCGGAGGCCGCGATCGCCGCGGTCCTGCGCCGGGCGGCGGCCTATCGCGAAGCGGAGGCGGCCTGGCGGATTGCCTTCTTTGGTCCGCACGGGATCGCGCCTGGGCACTTGGCCGCATTTCAGGACGACCGGATCGCCGCCGCGGAGACCTTGATGCTGACCCGCGGGCGGTTCCTCGGCCTGCACGCGCGTCGCCGCCTGCCGCCGCTGCGCTGGGAGATTGCGGCGCCGGAGGCGGCCGAGGCGCGCCACGGCCCGCGCCTGTCCGAACCGGAGGCCGCCTTTCCGGCTCTGGAGGAAGCCGAGGTGGCCCAGTCCCAGGCGTCCGAACGGCGCCACGGTGCGCTGTCCTGGCTCCGCTTCCCGGCGCCCTTGGGTGACACCGCCTGGGCCCGGGTGACGACGCCCGGGGGCATCGCCGACCCGCCGACCCTGATCTTCCTGCACGGCATCACCATCGAGACCGAGATGTGGCGGGACAGCTTCGATCCGGTGGCGCCACTGGCCCGGGAAGGCATCCGGGTGATCCGGCCGGAAGGGCCCTGGCACGGCCGCCGCTGCCTGCCCGGCTTCTACGGCGGCGAGCCTGTGCTCGGGCGGGGGCCGCTCGGCCTGCTGGAGCTGTTCGGAAACTGGGTCGCCGAGACCTCGGCCTGGATCGCCTGGGCGCGCCGGACCAGCCGCGGCCCGGTTGCGATCGGCGGGATCAGCCTCGGCGCCCTGACCAGCCAGCTTGTTCTGATCGCCGCCCGGAACTGGCCCGAGGCGCAGCGTCCGGATGCCGCGCTGCTGATGGCCGGCAGCGGTGATCTGCTGGCCACGGGCTACGAGGGCGCGCTGCCCAGGGCCCTCGACATGCGGCCGCACCTGGCGGAGGCCGGCTGGGAGGAGGCCCAGGTCGCGCGCTGGCTGCCCCTTCTGGAGCCCCAGGGCCGGCCGCTGCTGGCGCCGGAGCGCATCCTCATGCTGATCGGCCAGGCCGACGAGGTGGCGCCGGCCGAGACCGCGCTGGCCCTGGCCCGGCGCTGGGCGCTCCCGGAGGCCAACGTCCTGCTGCGCCGGCACCAGGGGCATTTCACCCTCGACCTCGGCGTGACCACCGATCCCGAGCCTCTCCTGGCCCTGGCACGGCTCCTGAAGCGCCTGTGAACACGGTGGTTTTGCGACGGTTGCAAGCCGGCCGCCAAACCCTATAGTCCCGGCCATGAACGACCTGGGGATCGATAAGGCGCCCGCCGAGACGCGGGTCGTGGTGGCCATGTCGGGCGGCGTGGACAGCTCGGTAACGGCGGCGCTGCTGGCCGAGCGGGGCTACGACGTCCTCGGCATCACTCTCCAGCTCTACGACCACGGCCAGGCCCTGAACCGCAAGGGCGCCTGCTGCGCCGGGCAGGACATCTACGACGCCCGCCGGGTCGCCGACCAGCTCGAAATGCCGCACTACGTCCTGGACTACGAGAGCCGTTTTCGGAACAGCGTGATCGAGGACTTCGCCGACAGCTACCTGCGCGGCGAGACGCCGATCCCCTGCGTGCGCTGCAACCAGACCGTCAAGTTCCGCGACCTTCTGGCGACCGCCCGCGAGCTCGAGGCCGATGCCCTGGCGACCGGGCACTACGTGCGCCGGGTCGGCGGCCCCGCCGGGCCGGAGCTGCACCGCGCCGCCGAGGTCGAGCGCGACCAGAGCTACTTTCTCTTCGCCACCACCCGGGCGCAGCTCGACTTCCTGCGCTTCCCGCTCGGCGGCCTGCCCAAGGCCGAGACCCGGCGGATCGCCCAGCGCCTGGGCCTCAAGGTGGCCGAGAAGCCGGACAGCCAGGACATCTGCTTCGTGCCCACGGGCTCCTACGCCCGGGTGGTCGAGCGGCTGCGCCCCGGGGCCGCCGAGCCGGGCGAGATCGTCGACCTCGACGGCCGGGTCCTGGGCCGCCACGAGGGCATCATCAACTTCACCGTCGGCCAGCGCCGGGGCATCGGCATCGGCGGCACCGCCGAGCCGCTCTTCGTCGTCCGGCTGGAGCCCGAGGCCCGCCGCGTCGTGGTCGGGCCCAGGTCCGCGCTCGGCCGCGACCTCGTGCGCCTGACCGAGGTCAACTGGCTCGACGCCGAGCCTTTGCCGGCCGAGGGGCGGGCGGTCGCGGTCAAGCTGCGCTCGGCCAGCGCGCCGGCGCCGGCCCGGGTTGTCCCGGCAAGCGAGGGCGGTGCCGAGCTGCGGCTGGAGGCGCCCCAGTACGGGGTCTCGCCCGGCCAGGCGGCGGTCTTCTACGAGGGGCCGCGGGTCCTGGGCGGCGGCTGGATCACCGGCGCCGAGCGGTGCGCGGCGGCCTGACGGCAACAGCGCCATTCCGAGACATCAGAGGCCGGGGCAGGAAAGCAGTGGAGCAAGACATATGAGCCTGGACAGCCTGACCGAAGCGATCCGCAGCCAAGCGGCCCTCAACCCGCCGCTCGGCTACAAGGTCAAGTTCGACCTCGGCGACTTGGGGATCATCTTCTGGGACGGCACGGGGGCGACCCCGGAGATCTCCAACGACGATCTCGGCGCCGCCGACACCACCATGGCCATGGGCGAGGCGGACCTCCAGAGCCTGGTCAACGGCACCCTGGACCCGCAGCTGGCCTTCATGACCGGCAAGCTCAAGGTGGAGGGCTCGCTCGGCGTGGCGCTCAAGCTAGCCGGGATGATGGGCGACTGACCCGGTCGCGGC
>JASJBF010000058.1 GCA_030066685.1 Kiloniellales bacterium
CCGAGGAGCACTTCCGCAGGCGGGGGCACATCTTCTATGTGCACACCAAGTACATGCTGCTGGATTCGCTGGGCGAGGACCCGATGATCTACACCGGCTCGGCGAACTTCTCCGACAACTCGGTCGAGAGCAACGACGAGAACATGCTGCTCCTCAGGGGCGAGGCAGCGCGCGCGGTCTCCGACATCTACGTGAACGAGTTCACCCGGCTGTTCAATCACCTCTTCTTCCGGACGATCGCGATCCGGCGGGCCCGCGCGCGGCGCTCGAACGGCGCCGCTGCGTCCCGGCGAATCGCGGTTCTCGATCCGACCGACGGCTGGGTGGCCCGGCATTTCCGGTCCGGGTCCTACCACGATCTGCGCCGCCGGCTGTTCCGATAGTGGCCGAAGGTCGCGACCGGCGGATCATCCGCCGCGCCGCCTCGCCCGGAACGTGCTATCGAGGTCGGACCTGCGGCGCTCGCCGCGGCAAACGGCGCCGGCCGGCGCCGCTCGTCCAACCCGGCGCAAACCAGCGGAGCGGCGTGATCCATGACCGACCTGACGGAGCTGAAGGACCGCAAGCAGGCGGTAATCGTCATTCACGGCATCGGCGACCAGCGGCCAATGGAGACCCTGCGCGGTTTTCTCGAAGCCGTGCTGACCGAGAGCGACAAGAGCTATCTGCCGAAGTACTGGAGCAAGCCCGACGAGTTCTCCAAGAGCTTCGAGCTGCGGCGTTGCAGCGCGCCGCGGCGGCGCGACCGCCCGCGCACCGACTTCTTCGAGTTCTACTGGCAGCACCTGATGCAGGGCAACCGGGTGTCGCACGTTCGGCGCTGGGTCCTGTCGCTGCTGTTCCGCCGGCCGTCAAAGGCGCCGTCGCAGCTGCGCCCGCTCTGGTGGCTGTCCTGGATCGTCGTCCTGGCCGCCGCGGTGCTGCTTTCCGCCGGTGGCGTCGCGCGCTATCTCGAAGCCGGCGGCCTCGCCTGGCTCATGCCCGCGCTCGGCGCGGTCGGCCTGGTCCTGCAGGGCTTCCTCCTGACCCACGTCGCCGACGCCGCCCGCTATCTCGACCCCTCGCCGGCCAACGTGCCGGCCCGGCAGAAGATCCGCAGCGCCGGGGTCGATCTCCTCGCCGAGCTGCACGAGCGCGGCGACTACAACCGCATCGTCGTAGTCGGGCACAGCCTGGGCAGCGTGATCGGCTACGACATCCTCTATCACTTCTGGACCGCGCGCCACGCCCGCCACGCCAGTCCGGAAACACCGAAGCACGACGCCTTGAAGGCCCTGGAAGCCCTGGCGCGGGCGCAGCGTGCGGACCCGGCCGCCGCCCGCGACGAGATCGCCGCGGCGCAGCGGGCCTACGGCTTCGAGCTGCTCGAGAACGGCCACGCCTGGCTGGTCACGGACTTCGTCACGCTGGGCAGCCCGCTCGCCCATGCCGAGCTCCTGCTGGCGCGCGACGCCGCCGACTTCCGGGCGCGCCAGCGCCAGCGCGAGCTGCCCAGCTGTCTGCCCTTCCTCGAATACGGCAAGGTCTTCTCCTTCAAGCAGGGCTACGACGTCGAGGTTCGGGCGGACGGCAAGGCCGTCACGCAGGAACGCACGCTTCGGGTCCCGCACCACGCGGCGGTCTTCGCGCCGGTGCGCTGGACCAACCTCTACTTCCCCAGCCGCTTCTTCATCGACGGCGACCTCATCGGCGGGCCGCTCGCGGACACCACGGCGCCGGCTTCGCGCCGCTTCGGGGCGGCGATCCGCGATGTCCCGCTGCGCACCAAGGCGGCCTTCGGCTTGTTCAGCCACACCCGCTACTGGCGCCTGCACGAGGCCGACGCGGCGCTGGAGAACGCCCCGGTCCCGGCGCTGCGCGCGGCCCTGGCGCTCGACGACAAGCCGGTCTGGGAGGCCTATCTGACGGCGGCTCAGGCGCCTCCGGCCGGGGCCTCGAGACCCGCACGGAAGAGGGCCTGATCCGAAGCTCCCATCCAAGCCGGGAGCCGAGGAGGACGGCCCGCCGGGCCGGCCGCCGCGCTGGTATTCTCCGGCGCCTTCGGCGATAAGGTCCGGGGTGCCTCCGCGCGCAGCCCAGGACCGCCATGCTTTCCGCCGACCTCGACCTCCTGCACATCGCCGCCGTCGCCCTGCTGGCGGCGGCCTGGGCCGGCTATACGCCGCTGCTGGCGGCCTTCGCGCGGGGCACCCTGAACGTTCAGCTCGGGGTTGTGCGGACGCGCTGGATCGCGATCTCGCTCGGGCGGGAGAACAAGACCTTCGATGCGGTCATGCTGGGGCACATCATCCATTCCGTCGCCTTCTTCGGCTCGGCGACCCTGATCGTGCTGGCCGCCTTGGTCGGCACCCTGGCCAGCGTGACCAGCGTCCACGGGATCGTGGTCGACTTGCCGATGATCGACGCCATGTCGCTCGAGCTCTTTGCGCTCAAGCTGGCGGTGATCTTCTGCCTGCTGCTGGTCAGCTTCTTCTCCTTCACCCGGAGCCTGATCGCGTCACACCGCAAGGTTTGATGCGTGAATCAGGCTCCTACCATCAAAGGAGATCAAGATTCACGGCTCAGATTGGGCCAATCTGAGCCGATCTTGAACTGGCGCTGCGCAAGCTGATCTACACCGTGGCCCTGGCCGGTGGGCTGCCGGAGGCCGAGATCCAGGAGGTGCCGGAGAGCGGCGCGCGCCACGACATGGTCGAGGCCACCGGGACCGTGCTGACCGAGGCGGTCAAGAGCTTCAACTCCGGCATCCGCGGCTACTACTTCGCGGTCGCGGCGCTCTTCCTCTTCATCGGGCCGATCCCCTGCATGCTCGCCACCGCAGCGGTCATGGTCCTGCTGGTCTACCGCCAGATCGGCACCCGCACCGCCCGCGCCATCGGCCGCTACGTCAAGGCGATGGACCGCTTGGACGAGGAGCTGTGAGGGAGGTGAGGAGTCTGAACTCGTCAGTCCCGCAGCCTGCATTCATCTCTACTGTCATTGCCGGGGCGCGTACGCGCGGCGCTCCGCGCGATCCGGCAATCCATCGATGTCGGTGTCTCGCCCTTCGATGGACCCTCGGGTCAAGCCCGAGGGTGACAGCGAGAAGGAAGAGCCCTCGAGACTCCCCTCCTCCAACCATATCCCCTCAGTTCAGAGACTCGTTGCGCCAGTCCACCTCGGGCTCGCGGGTTTGCTGGAGGCTGCGGTAGGGCAGGCCGAAGCGTGCCTCGGGCGTGCCGATCATCCGCTTGAACTGGATGGTGCGGATGAACTCGCGGATCCGCGGCTGGATCTCGCTGCGCCAGCGGCTGCCGTTGAAGACGCCGTAGTGGCCGACGCCGGGCTGGACGTAGTGGTACTTCTCGTCCTGGGGCACGTTGCGGCAGAGGTCGTGGGCGGCGTCGGTCTGGCCCAGGCCGCAGATGTCGTCCTTCTCGCCCTCGACGGTCATCAGGGCGGTCCGGGTGATGGCACCGCAGTCGACCGGCCTGCCGCGGTGCTCGAGCGTGCCCTCGGGCAGGGCGTGGGTCTGGAACACGGTCTCGACGGTCTGCAGGTAGAACTCGGCCGGCAGGTCCATGACCGAGAGGTACTCCTCGTAGAAGTCCTGGTGCTGCTTGACCGAGTCGCAGTCGCCGCGGACCAGGTTCTCGAACAGCCGCTCGTGGGCGTCGATGTGGCGCTCCAGGTTCATGGTCATGAAGCCGGTCAGCTGCATGAAGCCGGGATAGACCGCGCGGCCGTAGCCGGCGTTGGGAAAGGGCACGTGGGAGATCACCGCGCGCTCGAACCAGGCGATCGGCTTCTCGGCGGCCAGGCGGTTGACTACCGTCGGGTTGCGCCGGGTGTCGATCGGGCCGCCCATCAGGGTGAGCGAGGCCGGCTGGCAGGGGTCGTTCTCGGCGGCCATGAGCGCGGTCGCGGCCAGGGCCGGCACCGAGGGCTGGCAGACCGCCATGACGTGGGTGTTCGACCCCAGGAAGCGGATGAAGCCGATCAGGGTGTCGATGTAGTCGTCCAGGTCGAAGGGCCCCTCGCGCAGCGACACGTCGCGGGCGTCGACCCAGTCGGTGATGTAGACCTCGTGCTCCGGCACCATGGCCCGCACCGTGTCGCGCAGCAGGGTCGCGTAGTGCCCCGAGAGCGGTGCGACGATCAGGACCTTGGGGTCGTGGCGTCGGCCGACCAGGGACTCGTCGCGGGCGAAGTGCAAGAGGCGGCAGAAGGGCGTTTCCAGCACCACCTCCTCGGTCAGCGGCACCGGCAGACCATGGATCCTGGTCTCGGTCAGGCCGAACTCCGGCTTGCCGTAGCGCCGAGTCACGTTCTCGAAGACCTCGCAGCCGGCCGCCATGTGGCGCGCCAGCGGCATGACCGCGAAGGGGTTGAGCGGCGAGTCGAGGTGGTATTTGAGGTTCTTGGCGCCCCAGCGCAGCGGCGTCATCAGGGCGTGGGCGAGCTCATAGGTGTGGTAGTTCATGGCAGCGCGTCTATCCCCGGTCGGTGGCCTTGTCTCTGGCCCGTTGTTCGAACGCGGGCTTTGGGGATCTGCGCCCCGGCTGCCCGCGCGGTGGATTCGTTTCCCGAATCGCTTTTGCGGCGCAATGTTATTCCGGTGCGGCGCAGCAAAGCAAACCGGCGAAACGATCGCCGCGGCAAACTAAGGCTTGAAATGGTTAACAGATCGTTGAGCCGACTAAGCGGCACGGCCGGTCGGGAGGCTGCTGCGCTGCATCATTGCAGCTCCCGCCTGCGCACCCGCCGGGGCAAGTGCCGCAGAGCCGCCACACCGCAAGCGGCCGCAATCGTCCGCCTCGACGTCTCAGCCGCGCCGCGTCATGGCGAAGCCGGCGAAGGAGACCAGACCCGCCGCGGTCATGATGATCATCATTGGCAGGGCGCTGTTGCTGCCCTCCTGGAGGACGCCGACCACGAAGGCGAGTAGGGCGCCAAGGCCGATCTGTGCGAAGCCGGCGATGCCGGCGGCGGTGCCGGCCAGGCGCGGCCGGGCCGAGACCGCGCTCGCCATGGCGCTGGGCAGGGTCAGGCCGTTGGAGAGTGCCAGGACGAACATCGGGCCGAAGAGCGCCGCGGTGTGCTGGATGCCGCTCAGGCCCCAGAGCAGGAGCAGGCCGAGGGCCGCGAAACCGCAGCCGATGGTGATCATCCGCTGCAGGCCGACCCGGACGGCGTAGCGGCCGGACAGGAAGTTGCCGAGGACGTAACCGACCGCCGAAAGGATGAAGTAGAGGCCGTATTCGCTGGCCGGCCGGCCCATGATCTCGGTGACGACGTAGGCCGCGCCGGCGAGGAAGGTGAAGAAGATTCCGGAGGCGCAGGCCAGCACGATGGTGTAGCCGCAGAAGAAACGGTCGCGGAGCAGGCCCAGCACCGCGTTCCAGCTGAGGCTGACCTCGCCGTCGAGGCTCGGCTGCCGGGTCTCGTGCAGGTGGCGCAGGCTGACCGCCAGGATGGCCAGACCCAGCAGCAGCGAAAGCCAGAACATGGCCTGCCAGCCCTGGTGGTCGAAGAGGTAGCCGCCGACGGCCGGGGCCAGCATGGGCGCGACCACCATGGCCATGGTGACGTAGCCGATGTTGCTGGCGGCCTGCTCGCGGCCGAAGACGTCACGGATGATCGCGCGGCCGATGACCAGCCCGGCGCAGGCCCCGGCTGCCTGAATGATCCGGCCGGCGATCAGAACCTCGACCGTGGTCGCGCAGGCACAGATCACGCTGCCCAGCAGAAAGAATCCCATGCCGTAGAGGATCACCGGGCGGCGGCCGAAACGGTCGGAGAGCGGCCCCAGGACCAGCTGGATCGCCGCGGTCGCCGCCAGGTAGGCGGTCAGCACCAGCTGCATTACGCCGTAGGTGGTGTCGAAGACCTTGGCCAGCGCCGGCATTGCCGGCACCACGACGTTCATGGCGAAGGGCCCGACCGCCGCCAATCCCACTAGGAGCAGCAGGGACGGGCGCCTTCCGGGCCTGGTCGCGCCGGGCCCCGCGGACTCGGGGGCCATGGTCGTCGTCTCCTTAGCGGAGATCCGCTCCAAACACCTTCTCCCTTCGGCGGCGCCTTGCCGGATCTTGCGAAGCTTGCGCCGGCCGGATTCTCCAGCAATTTCGGCATGACCAACTCCGTCCCGGCGACCGTCCGCTTAACCCGGGGCGGCCGGGCCACGAGACTCGGCACTTGATTGCCCGGCTATTTTGCCTCCGCCGGACAGGATCCCGCCGTGTCATTCATCACAGGAAAACAACCCCGGCGAGACGGCCGGGGCGCAACCGGCACGGTTAGAGACAGGGAAGGTGCTTAGCACAGAGTGCGGCGGGGGTAACCCCCGGTTGATTACGTAGGGGCCATACAAAAATCGGCCCAACCCTGCCACGGTCCCGTCCGGCGGCTTCGCGGCTGCCACGACGACGGACACCGCTTGCGCTGCTGCGGCAGCCCTCGGTCGCGGCGGATTTTACGCGCCTGGAAAAACGGTTAACCTGCGCGCCATGATCGAGTGGAGCGACGAGGCGGTGGTCCTGGGGCTGCGCCCGCACGGCGAGGCCGGGGCGGTGGTGCAGCTCCTGACCCGGACTTACGGCCGCCATGCCGGCCTTGTGCGCGGCGGCCAGGGGCGGCGTCTGAGCGGCGTGCTGCAGCCGGGCAATCGGGTGCGGGCGACCTGGCGGGCCCGCCTGGCCGAGCACCTGGGCAGCTTCGCCTGCGAGCTGGAGGAGGCGGTGGCGGCGCGCTTCCTGGACGATCCGGCCAGGCTCGGCGCGCTGCGGGCGGCGCTCGCGGTCTGCGAGCAGGCCCTGCCGGAGCGCGAGCCCCACCCCGCCTGCCACGACGGCCTGCTGGCCCTGATCGCCGCCCTGGAGGGCGAGCACTGGGGCGAGACCTACGTGGTCTGGGAACTGGCCCTCCTGAAGGAGCTCGGCTTCGGCCTCGACCTCAGCGCCTGCGCCGGCGGCGGCAACGACGAGCTGGCCTACGTCTCGCCGCGGACCGGACGGGCGGTCTCCCTGGCCGCCGGCGAGCCCTACCGCGACAGGCTGCTGGCGCTGCCGGGCTTCCTGGTCGGCAAGGGCAGCGGCGGCGCCCGTGAGGTCGCCCAGGGCCTGGCCCTGACCGGCCGCTTCCTCGAGCGGCACATCTTCCACCCCCAGGACCGGCCGCTGCCCGCGGCGCGCGACCGCCTGGCCGCCGCCGTGGGCGCGCAGGCGCCGCGATGACCGACAGCGCGCAGCGGATCGTGGTGATCGGCGCCGGCGTCGTCGGGGTCTGCGTTGCGCTCTACCTGCAACGCGACGGTCACGCGGTCACCCTGGTCGACCGCCAGGGTCCGGGCGAGGGGACCTCCTTCGGCAACGGCGCGGTGATCGGCGAGGAATCGGTGGTCCCGGTCGCGATGCCGGGGATCCTGCGCAAGGTCCCGGGCATGCTGCTCGACCCGCTGGGCCCCCTGGCGATCCGCTGGTCCTACCTGCCGCGCCTGGCGCCCTGGCTGCTGCGCTTCGTCGCCGCCAGCCGCCCGGCCGAGGTCGAGCGGATCTCGATCGCCCTCAAGGCGCTGATGGACGGCTCCTTCGACGCCTTCAAGCCGCTGCTCGAGCTGGCCGGCGCCGAGGCCATGCTGAAGCGCGGCGGCTGGGTCGGCGTCTACGAGACCGAGGAGCACTTCGCCGCCGCCCAGCCCTACATCGAGCTGCAACGCCGCCGCGGCGTCGCCCTGGAGATCCTGCCGCCGGAGGAGCTGCGCCAGCTCGAGCCGGCCCTGGCGCCGGGCTTCCACCGCGGCGTCTACTACCCCAACGTCGGCCACACGGTGAACAACTTCCGCCTGGTCCAAGAGCTCGCCGCCGCCTTCACCCGGGAAGGCGGGACCCTGCTGCGCCAGGAGGTCCGCGGCTTCGACTTCGCCGGCGCCGACGGCGCGGGGCCCAGCGCCGTGGTCGCCGAGGCCGGGCCGCTGCCCTGCGACGCCGTGGTCTTGGCGGCCGGCGCCTGGTCGCGCGCCCTGGCCCGGCAGCTCGGCGAGGACCCGCCGCTCGACACCGAGCGCGGCTACCACATGCAGCTGCCGAACCCCGGCGTCGAACCGCGCATTCCGGTCTACTCCACGACCTACGGCTTCGTCTCGACCCCGCTGGAGCATGGCCTGCGCCTGGCCGGGACGGTCGAGCTCGGCGGCCTGGAGGCCGCGCCCAACTGGAAGCGCGCCGAAGTCCTGCTGACCCACGCCAGGCGCTTCTTCCCCGGGCTCGACACGAGCGAGGCCAAGCCCTGGATGGGCTTCCGGCCCTCGATGCCGGATTCCCTGCCGGTGATCTCGCGCGGCCGGCGCCACCGCAAGGCCTACTTCGCCTTCGGCCACGGCCACTGCGGCCTGATGCTGAGCGCGCGCAGCGGCAAGCTGATCGCCGACCTGGTGGCCGGCCGCGATCCCGGGATCGACCTGGCGCCCTACCGTGTCGACCGCTTCTGAGCCGCCGCTGCGGATCCGGGCCTACGCCGACCTCGCGGCGCCCGAGCCTTTCCGCTGTCAGATCGAGGAGATCCTGCTGGTCTCCGCCAACCCGCGCCGGGTCGCCGACGCGCCCTCGCGGGCCGCCTTCCTGGCGCGCTGGCTGGCGCCCTACCTGGAGGCCTATCCGGAACACTTGCTGCTGGCCCTGGACGCGGACCGGGAGGCCGAGGTGCTGGGCGTCCTGAACGGCTGCCTCGACAGCGCCGGGGCAACGGTCTTCCGGGACCTGCATCCCCACTACCGGCTCTTCGCCGATCTCTACGGCGAATTCCCCGCCCACCTCCACGTCAACTGCCATCCCGAGCACCGCCGCCGGGGCGTGGGCAGCCGCCTGGTGCAGGCCTTCGTCGCGCGCTGCCGCGCCGCGGGACTGCCGGGCGTCCACCTGGTGACCGCGCCGGGCGCGCGCAACGTCGCCTTCTACCGGCGCAACGGCTTCACCGAGGCGGTCGAGCGAAGCGAGGACGGGCGCAGCTACCTGTTCCTCGGCCGGCGGCTTTCCGAGGTCTGACGGGAAGGGCGCCGGCCGACCGCGGGCAGGGCCCGCCGCGCGCCGTCCTCTGGCCCGCTACTTCACGGTGATCGTGATCCGCTCCGAGGTGACCGGCGGGTTGTGGGGGATGTGGTTGTGGTCGCCCAGCAGCAGCTGCAGCGTGTGCTGGCCGGCGGGCAGCTCCAGCTTGACCTCGGTCTGTCCGCCGCCGAAGTGCCGGTGGTTTTCGTCCGCGGGGATCGGCTCGTCCAGGCTTGGCAGTTCGGCGTTGACGAGCAGGTGGTGGTGTCCGGTGCTTTCCTTCTCGGTCCCGGCCGGCGCGACCCCCATGCCCGAGAGCCCGAAGCGCACGACCACGGGGCTGGAGACCGTGTCGCCTTCGGCCAGGCCGATGAAGTAGAGCTTGGCGCCGGCCGGCGCCGGCGTCTCCCCGGCCAGGCCCGGCAGGGCGAAGAGCGAAAGCCCCAGCACCAGGGCCAGGATCGAAGTCGTCTTGGGCATCTCTGTCCTCCCTCGTGGCTTTCCTAGCAAGAACACCGCAGCGCGCAGCTTATTCGCCGCCGGCCCGCGTGCGGATCAGGCGCCGCGCGGCGGTGCCGGCGGCAAAGTGATCGCTTGACCAGAATGCGAACCCGACTGAGGCAACTCCGCCGCATCGACTCATAAAGCTGCATATACAACTTAAACAAGAGAAAATATTCATATACATGAATTTTTAGTTGATTCTCTTTTCGGCTTCACGAAGCATGGATAACACAACCCCAGGTCTTTCGACTAGGAGTTGTGGGGATCCGACCGCGATACCGAAGGACTGGATGCTGTCAGCCAGACCATGGTGCGGTCGGAGATGGGGAAGAACATGCCGCCCAGTCAGAAGGTCGGCGGCCAAGAGGGGAATGGCTTCGATGTCTCCAGCCGCTCTGTCCGGATGCCTTCGTTGTCTTCTCGCGCTTCTTTTCGCCGTTCTGTTCGTCGGTGCCGGGCAAAGCGGCCGCGCGATGGCTCAGAACTATTGGGCCGGCGGCTTCTACGGCGGGGAGCCAAGTGCAGAGGCTGCCTGCAGGACATACGAGGATATCTACGGCACGTTCATGGGGTTACGGCCTCATGGCGATGGCTTCAAATGCAAGTTCAGGCCCTCCAATCCTCAATACAGAGGTTACGTCTTTCTCAGTTGTCCCTCGGGCTATGTCGACGACGGCAGCACATGCTTCCAAAGGAACACCAAGCGTCACGGCTGCTGCGAGGATTCCACGGGCAATCCGATCTCGCCTTCCAGCGGCAACAAGTTCGAAATGGCCGTCGACTTCGCGACCGGCGGAACCGATACCCTGGCCTTTGTTCGCAGCTACAACAGCCACGATACGCGGCAGACGGCTTTCGGAAGCAAATGGGGACACAACTTCGAAGCCAGGTTGGACATCGTCGATGCCGACACCATTCAAGCCGAGCGCCCGGACGGCCGGGTTCTGAAGTTCACCAAGACCGGTTCCACCTGGCAGCCGGACAGCGACGTGGTCCTGACCCTCGTGGCTTCCGGCAGCAACTGGGTCGTCACAGATGCCGACGACAACAGCGAAACCTACGATTCCGCCGGGCGGCTGATTTCCGTCGCTTCGCGACGCGGATACACCCAAACCCTCGCCCACGACGCGAACGGCAATCTCGAAACGGTCAGCGATTCCTATGGCCGGCAATTGACCTTTGGCCACAATGCGGCGGGTCGGCTGGTCACCATGACCACGCCGAACGGCGAGACCTACCACTACGCTTACGACAACGCCTTCATCTCAGACGAGATGGAGCCGAACCGCCTCCACCATGTGGTTTTTCCCGACGATACGCTGCTCGACCTGACCGACAATTCCCGTGTCACCTATGTCTACGAACGGGTCGACGCCCCCTACTTCCTGACCGGCATCCTCGATGAGAACGGAGAGCGCTTCGCCACCTTCGAATACGATTCCGATCTGCGGGCGACGCTTTCCAAGCATGCTGGCGACACGCAGAGCTTCAGCGTCGTCTACAACGCCGACGGCTCCCGCAGCGTCACCAGTCCGCTGGGCACGGTCGGGACTTACAGCTACGTCACGATTGAAGGAGCACCAAAGCTCTCCGGTGTGGCTCTAGCTGCAACCGCCGACACGCCGGCGATGTCGACCAGCATCACCTACGACGCCAACGGCTTCGTTGGCAGCAAGACCGACAGGAAAGGCAACGTCACCAACTACGTCAACGACGCGCGAGGCCTGGAGACCAGCCGGACCGAGGCCGTCGGCACGCCCGAGGAGCGGACGATCACCACCACATGGCACCCGACCCTGCGGCTGCCGGACGTGGTGACAGAGCCGGGGCGGACTGCGGACTTCGACTACGACGCCCAGGGCCGGCTGACCACGGTTACCATCACCGACACCACCAGCCACACCTTGCCCTACAGCACCAACGGCGAGGTCCGGGTCTGGAGCTACACCTACAGCGCCACCGGGCAGGTGCTGACCGTCGACGGCCCGCGCACGGACGTCACCGACGTGACCACCTTCGAGTACGACGCCCAGGGCAACCGCGAGAGGATCATCGACGCGCTCGGGCACACGACCCACGTCACCGCCTTCGACGGCCGCGGCCTGCCGCTGACCGTACTCGATTCGAACGGAACCGAGACCGAGCTGAGCTACAACCCGCGTGGCTGGCTGACGGCGCGGCGAATCAAGCACGCTTCCGGCGACGCGGTCACGGCCTTCGACTACGACGCGGTCGGGCAGCTCCTGACCATCACCCGGCCCGACGGCACCCGCCTGCACTACGAGTACGATGCGGCCCGGCGCCTGGAGGCGGTGCGCAACGACCTGGGCGAGCGCATCGAGTACAGCCTCGACGCCATGGGCAACCGCACGGCCGAGACCGTCAAGTCCGCGACCGGTGATATCAAGCGCACCCAGAGCCGGATCTTCGACTCCCTCGGCCGTTTGCTGCAGAGCATCGGCGCCGCCGGCCAGACCTGGACCTACGCCTACGACGACAACGACAACCTCGAGACCATCACCGATCCCGCGGCGGTGCCGGGCGTGACCCAGCGGGCCTTCGACGCCTTGAATCGCCTGGTCCAGGTGACCGACCCGGCCCTGGGCATGGCCGGCTACGGCTACGACGCCCGCGACAACCTGATCGCGGTCACCGACCAGCGGACGCTCACCACGACCTACGTCCACAACGCCTTCGGCGACGTGATCCAGATCGACAGCCCGGACACCGGCGTCACGGTCTATCTCGTCGACCCGGCCGGCAACGTGACCCGGATGACCGACGCCCGCGGCGTGGTCACCGAGTTCACCCACGACGCCCTCGACCGGGTCCTGACCAAGTCCTTCCCGGCGGACGCCACCCAGAACGTCACCTACGGCTACGACGACACGGCCGGCGGCAACCACGGCATCGGGCGCCTGACTTCGGCCATCGACCCGAGCGGCAGTGCCGCCTACCGCTACGACCACCGCGGCAACCTGGTCGAGGAGGCGCGGACCATCGGCGCCACCAGCTTCACCACCGGCTATGCCTACGACCTGGCCGACAACCTGGTGAAGGTGACCTATCCCTCGGGTCGCATCGTCAACTACGACCGCGACGACCTGGGCCGGGTCGCCGGCGTCACCACCCAGGAGAGCGCCGCCGCGGTGCCGGTGACCATCGCCGGCGACATCACCTACCTGCCCTTCGGGCCGATGGAGTCCTTCACCTTCGGCAACGGCCTGACCGTGGCCTACGCCTACGACCAGGACTACCGCTTGAAGGACATCGACACCGGCGACGGCGTTACCGCGGTCCAGGACCTGACCATCGGCTACGACGGCCGGGACAACATCACCGCCATCACCGACAACCTCGACGCCACCCGCGACCAGGGTTTCGGCTACG
This sequence comes from Kiloniellales bacterium, assembly GCA_030066685.1. Classification (NCBI taxonomy): domain Bacteria; kingdom Pseudomonadati; phylum Pseudomonadota; class Alphaproteobacteria; order Rhodospirillales; species Kiloniellales bacterium. The sequence continues at coordinate 12,918 of JASJBF010000058.1, forward strand.
ACGCCCTCTCGCGCCTGACCAGCGCCTCCGGTCCCTACGGCGACATCGCCTACACCTACGACGCGGTCGGCAACCGCGAGACCCGGGACGTCACCGTCGACAGCGTCACGACCAACGAGGTCTATAGCTACGCGCTGGACTCCAACCGCCTGCTCAGCGTCGACGTCGGCGGGACCTTGCGCAGCCTGACCCACGGCCTCAGCGGCAACATCACCGCCGACGACCGGGGCGCCGACCCTGACCTCGGCTTCGACTACGACCTCGACGACCGCCTGGTGCGGGTCAACCGGGGCGGCCTGCCGCTCAAGGAGTACCTCTACAACGCCGGCGGCGAGCGGGTGGTCAAGCAGGCCCCCGGCGGCTTCGATCCCGAGTACTTCCACTACGACCGCTCCGGCCGCCTGCTGGCCGAGAGCGACGGCACCGGCGCCTGGCCGCGCAGCTACGTCTACCTCAACGGTCTGCTGATCGCCCAGGTCGAGCCGGGCAGCGGCGGCGGCACGCCGATCGACGTGATCCTCGACAACGGCGCCGCCGGCACCACGCCCAGCGGCACCTGGGAGTCCTCGACCGCCGGCCAGGGCTTCGAGGGCGCCGACCATGCGGTGCGCCCGGCGCCGCCGATGCCGCCCCTGGGCGGGCAGACCATCGACAACGGTGATCCGGCCTTTGCCTCCGTCGGCGACTGTGCCAGCTCGACGGCCAACCCCGGCTTCGAAGGGAGCGACTATCTCACCTGCAGCGCCGGCAGCGGCCACGACTACCTGCGTTTGGTCCCGCTGCCCTTGGTCAACCCGGACGCGGAGACCGGCGACATCAGCGGCTGGACCCTGACCCTGGGCCAGTTCCAGACCTCGACCATGGAGCCGGACCCGATTCAAGGCTCCTACTTCTTCTTCGGCGGTACGGTCGCAAAGAGCGTGATGCACCAGGATGTCGCGCTGCCCGCGGCGACCTGGGGCGACGTCGACAGCGGCGGCTGGCAGGCCCGCCTGGTCTGGCAGCAGAGTTCCTGGGTGCAGCGCGACCGCGGTTCCGCCGCTTTCATCTTCCTTGACGCCGCCAATCAGCAGATCGGGCCCCGCCGCGAGTCCACCCGGGCCGCGCCGAGCACCAGCTGGGAGCAGCGGGAGATTCGGGTCTTCGTCCCGCCGCTCACCCGAAGCATCCGGCTCGAGCTCACGAGCCAGCGCAGCGCGGGAACCTCGAACGACGGCAACCTGGATGCCTTCGAGCTCAACCTGGTCCAGCCGAGCGGGACCGGGTTGCGCCAGAGCCTGCTCCTGGTCAACGGCAACGCCGAGGCGGGTACGATGGCCGGCTGGACGCCGGAGACCGGCGAGTTCTTTGCCGTCGGCACGGATCCTGTGCCGATCGATGGCGCCTACTACTTCTATGCGGGCGACGTCGCCAGCAGCGTGGTCTACCAGGACCTGAGTCTGCCCTCCGACCAGTTCGCTGCGATCGATGCCGGCGAGCGGATGGCCGAGGTGAGCTGGCTGCAGGCCTCCTGGGACGGCGACGACCAGGGCGCGGTGATCTTGGAGTTCCTCGACGCGGCGGCGCTTCCGGTGGCCGCGGCGGCGCAGAGCGAGCTCTTGTCGGCCTCCTACTGGTGGGAGGAACGCAGCTTTCAGGCGGCGATCCCGGCCGGGACCCGGACGCTGCGCGTGAAGCTGCGCGGCGAGCGCAGCTACGGCACCAGCAACGACGCCTACTTCGATCAGGTGCGGGTGAACCTCCTGCTTGACGGCAGTCCGCCGTCGCCTCCGCCGCCCCAGGTCGCCTCCTGGAGCTTCCAGGTGCCGACGAGCGAGGCCTACGAGGTCTACGCCAAGTGGCCCGAGGCGCAGGCGCATGCCTCCAACGCCACCTACAGCCTGCGCCATCCGGGCGGCACCTGGACGGTGACGCAGAG
>JASJBF010000059.1 GCA_030066685.1 Kiloniellales bacterium
CCGCCTTCAACGAGGTCGAGGCGCGCTACGCGGAGAAGCGCAGCCTACAGCCCGGTCGCCGCCTGTCCTGCCAGGCCTGCCTGGCCGGCGACGCGGTCGTGGACGTGCCGCCGGAAAGCCAGGTCCACAAGCAGGTCGGCTGGTGCATGTCGGGCTCTTCGACCTCGACATAGTGGAGGCGCATCGCCGGGTCGAGCTGGATGTCGCGGACCTCGGCGCGCTTGCGCACGACCTGCTTGTGGACCTGGCTTTCCGGCGGCACGTCCACGACCGCGTCGCCGGCCAGGCAGGCCTGGCAGGACAGGCGGCGACCGGGCTGTAGGCTGCGCTTCTCCGCGTAGCGCGCCTCGACCTCGTTGAAGGCGGTCAGGTGGCCGGCCTTGCTGATCAGGCCGTGCTTGGCGAAGTCGCCCTCGGCGACCTCGATCTGGCAGCGGCCGCAGAGGCCGCGGCCGCCGCAGACGGAATCGATGTCGACGCCGAGCGCGCGGGCCGCCTTCAGCAGGGGCGTCCCGGCCGGGAAGCGGCCGCGGCGGCCGGACGGCGTAAAGACGACGCGGCTGTCCGCCTCGCTCATGCCTGCCTGCCTGGCCGGTCGGGCGCTGCGGTCATGGGTCTCGCCAGAATCCGTGGTCGCCGTCTTCGAGCTGCGGCAGGCCGTCGGCGATCTCGTAGTAGTCGCCCTTGTCGCCGACGAAGATGTGGGCTGCGGTCGCGAGCCCGTTTCCGTCGTCGAACGTGCCGGCCATGATCGAGACCTGGGCCGCGCCGTCGCGCTGCCAGAAGAGGTTGGCGCCGCAGCTGCGGCAGAAGCCGCGCCGCGCCGTCTCCGAGGAGCGGTACCAGCTCAGCGCGGCCTCGCCTTCGATGGTCAGGTCGTCGAGCCTGGCGGCGGTGGCGGCAACGTGATGGCCGCTGGTCCGGCGGCACTGGTGGCAGTGGCAGGCGACGACGGGCCGGAGCGCGCCGGCGACGCTGTAGCGGATCGCGCCGCAGAGGCAGCCGCCGCCGTATGTCCGTCCGCCCGCCGCCATACCCGACCGCTCAGCCCCGGCGGCGCCGGCGCTCGCGGCGCCCGCCTTCCGCACCCGCCTCCACCGGTTCGCGGTAGCGGGCGATCCAGCGCCGGCAGTCCCGGTCGTTGCCCAGCATGACGTTGGCTGCGCGGATCGCCGCCATCTCCTCTTCGTGCAGCGGGTTCATGATCGCCGAGGTCATGCCGGCGGTCGCCGCCATGGACAGGAAGACCGCATTCAGGGCGTGGCGGTTGGGCAGGCCGAAGGAGATGTTGGAGGCGCCGCAGGTCGAGTTGACCCCGAGCTCCTCGCGCAGCCGGCGCAGGATGTGGAAGACCTGCTTGCCGGCGTTGCCCAGGGCGCCGATCGGCATGACCAGCGGATCGACGACCACGTCCTCCTTGGGGATGCCGTGGTCCATGGCGCGCTCGACGATGGTCTTGGCGACCGCGAAGCGGACGTCCGGGTCCTCGGAGATGCCGGTCTCGTCGTTGGAGATCGCAACCACGGCGGCGCCGTACTTCTTGACCAGCGGCAGCACGCTCTCCAGGCGCTCCTCCTCGCCGGTGACCGAGTTGACCAGGGCCTTGCCCTGGTAGACCTCGAGGCCCCTGGCCAAAGCCTCGACGATCGAGGAGTCGATCGACAGCGGCACGTCGGTCAGCGACTGCACCAGCTTGACGCTCTCGGCCAGGATCGCCGGCTCGTCGGCCAGCGGGATGCCGGCGTTGACGTCCAGCATCGAGGCGCCGGCGGCGACCTGGGCGAGCGCGTCCGCCTCGACGGTGGCGTAGTTCCCGGCCGCCATCTCGGCAGCCAGTTTCTTGCGGCCGGTTGGGTTGATGCGCTCGCCGATGATGCAGAAGGGCTGGTCGAAGCCGATGACGACTTCCTTGGTCGCGGAGCTGACGACGGTGTGGGTCATGGGGCGGGCCTTCTCCTCAAAGACTGCGCCGGTCCCCACCGTCTCGCGGCGGTCCGGCGCCGCGCGCAGATGTCGCGCAGGCGCCGTTTTGGGGCTGGCGCAGCCGCGACCTCGGCTTGCCTATTTGCGCTGATCCCGCAGGCTCCGATCATGCGAACTCCCGCAGCACCTTGAAGCCCTTGCCCTGGCGGTCGATGACGAAGTCGCCGTCGAGCACGCCGTGGACCCAGGCCGCCGACTTGCGTAGCCCGCCCAGGGGATAGACGTGGACCCGGCGGATGCCGCAGTCCGGGTCCTCGGCCCGGTAGCGGGCCAGGTCCAGGACCAGGCGGTCGGGCGCGTTGACGGTCATGAGCTTGGCGACCCTGGTCGCCTGGCGGCTCAGGAAGCGCATCGAGGGGCCGACCCCGCAGGCCCGGGCGTGGGCCAGGAGGGTCTTGATCGTGGCCAGGCCGGGGACGCCGATGTGGATCGGGAGCCGGTTGCCGGCGGCGCGCAGCCGGCGGTCCCAGGCGATGATCGGCGCCGCCTCGAAGCAGAACTGGGTGGCGATGTAGAAGGCGGCGTCGCTGCGCTCGGCGAAGGCGTTCTTCCAGTTCAAGGCCTCGGCCAGGGCCGGCTCCGGGATGTCGGGGCTACCCTCGGGATGGCCGGCGACGCCGATGGTCCGGATGCCGTACTTGTCGAAGAGGCCGGTCTCGAGCAGCTGCATCGAGCTGTCGAAGTCGCCGAGCGGGTCGCTGACGCCGCCGCCCAGCGCCAGGACGTGGGTCACGCCGACCTGGTCCTGCAGGCGCTTCAGCCAGTCCTCCAGGGTCGCGCGGTCGGGGGTCGAGCGGGCCGCGATGTGGGGCGCCGCCTCGAAGCCCTCGGCCTTGAGGCGCTTGGCCGTGGCGATGGTCTCGGCGAAGTCGGAGCCGGGCAGGTGGGTGACGTTGACCGTGGTGCCCGGCCGCAGCAGCGCCCGGTAGTCCGGGATCTTGGCCGCGGAGCCCGGCGTGGTCTCGATCGAGAAGCCGGTCAGGAACTCGACGACCTGCTGCCTGGCGTCCTCCGGACCGGTTCTTGCTTCCATCACCATGGTTTCGTTATCGGCCTTCAGCGCGGCGCTGTCCATCATGCCTCTCCCGTCTTTTCCAGCCCGCCGGCCGCGACCAGGGCGGAGAGGCGGTCGTCGTCGAATTCGGTCTCCAGCCGTTCGGCCGCAGCGGCCGCCTCGGCCTCCAGGTCGTCGCCGCAGGGCTGGGGCGCGGCCCGCCGCCACTCCGCCAGGTAGGAGTCGGTGTCGCGCAGCTTGGCCTTCATCGCCGCCCGGTCGATCGCCGTCTCGAAGCGCTCCGAGAGTTGCCGCTTTGCCGTCTGGCGGCCGGCCTTGGCGATGACCTGGGCCGGGATGTCGCGCCAGTAGACGACGATGAGCTGTGCCATGGCTGCGCTCCGGTCTCTAGTCTGCGGCCGGACGCCCGTCGGCCATGAATTGCTCCAGGCCGCCCATGCCCGTGAAGCGGTAGCGGTAGGCCAGGCCGAGCCGCGCCGCCGCGGCCCGGGCCTGGACCTCGAGTGCCGGGTCCTCGCTCTGGGCAAGGTAGAGCACCGCGGTGTAGTTGCCGAAGTAGTCTTCCAGCAGCTCGGGGTGGCGGTCGAGGCCCAGGCCCTGGATCACCAGCCGGTCGAAATGCCGGACCAGGTAGTCGGTCAGGTAGAAGGTGCCCGGCTCCTCCTCCGCCAGGGTGTCGAAGGCCTTCAGCCCGGCGTAGAAGGCGTAGCAGTGCGGCCCGGGAATGCGCTCGACGCCCTCTTCCTCCAGGACCGCATCCAGGAGGCCGCCGGAGCCGCAGTCGCCATAGAGCACCTTGATGCTGTCATAGCGGTCGCGAGCGTCCCGAATCTTGCTGCGGACGCCTTCTGGGATCCTGGCCGGCGTATTGTGCCAGGCCGCCGGCAGGCAGCTCACGGTCATGTGGCGCCAGCCGTTGAGGCGGATCAGGTCGATCACCTCGCGCGCCAGGGCACCGCAGGCGATCAGCAGTGTCCTCGGGGGCGTTTTCTCGCTCGGCCGCTTCGACATGAGCCCACTCCGAGCGCCAGCGGCCGGCGCTACTGGGCGGCCCTGGCGCCCAGCTGGTTGTGCTTGCGGGCGATGAGGTCCTTGGCGGTCTCGACCGCGACCGCGGCGTCCCGGCAATAGGCGTCGGCGCCGATAGCCTCGGCGAAGGCCTCGTTGAGCGGCGCGCCGCCGACCAGGACGATGTAGTCCTCGCGGATCCCGTTCTCCTTCAGCGCCTCGATCACGACCTTCATGTAGGGCATGGTCGTGGTCAGCAGGGCCGACATGCCGAGGATGTCCGGCTTGTGCTCCTCGAGGGCCTCCATATAGGCCTCGACCGAGTTGTTGATGCCGATGTTGACCACCTCGAAGCCGGCACCCTCCATCATCATCGCGACCAGGTTCTTGCCGATGTCGTGGATGTCGCCCTTGACCGTGCCGATCACCATCTTGCCGACCTTGGGGGCGCCGGTCTCGGCCAGTAGCGGCCGCAGGATCGCCATGCCGCCCTTCATCGCGTTGGCCGAGAGCAGGACCTCGGGCACGAAGAGGATGCCGTCGCGGAAGTCGATGCCGACGATCCGCATGCCCTCGACCAGGGCCTCGGTCAGGACCCGGTAGGGCTGCCAGTTGCGCTCGAGCAGGATGTGGACGCCCTCCTCGACCTCCTCCTTGAGGCCGTCGTAAAGGTCGTCCTGCATCTGCTTGACCAGTTCGTCGTCGTCGAGCGCGCGGAGATCGAGATCGTCGTCGCTGTCACTCATGGCGAGTCCCTAAGCCTGCGCGGCCCCGGCCGCAGGTTGCGAAGTCTCGACCTTGCTTACGGGCAGCCGGCGGCGCGGGCTGCCTTCGGCGCGACAAATCCTGGTGAATCTGCGACGAAGCCCCTGAAATTCAAAGGCTTATTTGAATGCCAAGGTCGCTTGGCGGAGCTTTTCGGCAGCCGGCCGTGGCAAACCCGGGCTTGCGCCGGCCGGCATTGGGCGTAAGCTCACACAAAAGTTAGGGATTTGTCCCCCCGAAACGGGTTAAGCAGTTCATAAGCATTGTTGTTTTCGATGGGTTCCGAGTCGGGAGAGGTGGGCGAAGTCCTTGGCTGAGCAGGTGTGGACATGTCCCTGAGCGTCGCCATCGTCGGATCCGGGCCCGCCGGCTTCTATGCCGCCGACGCCCTGATCAAGCTCGACGTCGACTGCAAGATCGACCTGATCGAGCGCCTGCCGACGCCCTTCGGCCTGATCCGCGGCGGCGTCGCCCCGGACCACCAGAGCACCAAGAAGGTGACCAAAGCCTACGAGCGGACCGCCCAGGCCGAGCCGGTGCGCTACTTCGGCAACGTCCATCTCGGCCGCGACCTCTCCCTGGACGAGCTCCGCGAGATCTATGACGCCGTGGTCCTGGCGGTCGGCTCGCCCAAGGACCGGCCGCTGGAGATCCCGGGTGCCGGGAAGCGCGGGATCGTCGGCTCGGCCGCCTTCGTCGGCTGGTACAACGGCCATCCCGACTTCGTCGACCTGGCGCCGGATCTGCAGGCCGAGACCATCGCGGTGATCGGCAATGGCAACGTCGCCCTCGACATCGCCCGGCTGCTCGGCAAGACCCGCGAAGAGATGGCCTGCTCGGACATCACCGACTACGCCGCCGCGGCCATCGAGAGCTCGCCGGTCAAGGCGGTCCACATCCTCGGCCGCCGCGACGCCGGGCACGCCAAGTTCACCAACAAGGAGCTGAAGGAGATGGGCGCGCTCTCGGACTGCGCGCCGGTCGTCCACCCCAGGGACCTGGAAGCCGGCGTGCCGCCTGACCTGGACGAGCGCGACCGGCGCCTGGCCGAGAAGAACCTGGCGACCTTGAAGGCCTTCACCGAGCTCGACCCGGCGGGCAAGTCACGCCGGGTGGTCTTCGACTTCTGCGCCCAGCCCAAGGAGATCCTGGGCGGCGACAAGGTCGAGGCCCTGCGAATCGAGCGGACACGGGTTGTGGACGGGCGCGCGCAGGGCACCGGAGAGACCTGGGACCTGCCCTGCGGCGCGGTCATCACGGCGATCGGCTATCGGGGGCCGGCGATCCCCGGTGCGCCCTTCGACGATAGGCGCGGCACCTTCGTCCACGACGACGGCCGCATCGCGCCGGGCCTCTACGCGGTCGGCTGGTGCAAGCGCGGGCCGACCGGCGTCATCGGCACCAACAAGGCCGACGGCGACCTGGCCGCGCGACAGATCGTCGAGGACGCCGGCGCCGGCGGCAAGCCGGGCCGGGACCGGCTCAAGGCCTTGCTTGCCGAGCGCGGCGTGCGCTACATCGACTACCCGGAGTGGAAGCGGATCGAGGCGGCGGAGGAGGCGGCCGCGGCCCCCGGCGCGCCGCGCCGCAAGCTGGTGACGATCGGCGACATGCTGGCCCTGCTCGACGAAAATCGGGCTGGCACAGCCACCCCTTAGTCTCTAAGTAAAGGCGTGATCCCGACCCGGAGTCGCGGCGGCCGGTCCTTCGGAGCGACGCAATAGCCACATTCTCTCTGTGGCTGAAGGACTTACGGCATCGTGATAGGACAGGATCGAAAGTTCGTCATAGGCTTTCCGCTGCGCAGCAAGGAGGAACGACCCGATGGAGGGCAGCAGGAGTCTGCGCGCCACCGGACCGCGTCAGGAGATTGAATCCGCCGTGGTCCGCTTTGCCGGCGACTCCGGCGATGGCATGCAGCTGACCGGCGGCCAGTTCACTCTGACCACGGCGCTGGCCGGCAACGACCTGGCCACCTTCCCGGACTTCCCCGCAGAGATCCGGGCGCCCGTGGGCACCACCTATGGCGTCTCGGCCTTCCAGATCAACTTCGGCGCGCGCACGATCAAGACCTCGGGCGACGCGCCGGACGTCCTGGTCGCGATGAATCCTGCCGCCCTCAAGGTCACCTACGAGGACGTCAAGCCAGGCGGGCTGATCGTCGTCGACACGGGCGCCTTCAACGACAAGAACCTGCGCAAGGCCGGCTACGACGCGAATCCGCTGGAGGACGGCGCCCTCGATCGGGCCCGCTTCCTGAAGGTCGACATGACCGCCCAGACCCTGGAGGCGGTCAAGGAAAGCGGCTTGAACAAGAAGGAAGGCCTGCGCTGCAAGAACATGTGGGCGCTGGGCCTGATCTACTGGATGTTCGGCCGCGACCGTGCGGCGACCCGGGACTGGCTGAGGAAGAAGTTCGCAAAGCGCCCCGAGATTGCCGAAGCCAACATCGCGGCTCTGGACGCCGGCCACGCCTTCGGCGAGACCGCCGAGCTACCCGACGGCACCAGTGCCTACAGCATCCCGCCAGCGAAGATCGCGCCGGGCCTCTACCGGGGCGTGACCGGGGTCGAGACCATGGCCTGGGGCCTGGTCGCCGGCTGCCAGAGCGCCGAGGTGCCGCTGGTGTTCTGCTCCTATCCCATCACCCCGGCCTCGACCCTGCTGCACATCCTGGCCGGGCTGAAAGACTTCGACGTCACGACCTTCCAGGCCGAGGACGAGATCGCGGCGGTCAGCGCGGCGATCGGCGCCTCCTACGCGGGATCCCTGGGCATCACTTCGAGCTCCGGCCCCGGCATGGCGCTCAAAACCGAGGCCATCGGCCTGGCCATCGCCGCCGAGTTGCCCCTGGTCATCGTCAACTCGCAGCGCGCCGGCCCCTCGACCGGCATGCCGACCAAGACCGAGCAGTCGGATCTCTACCAGGCGGTCTTCGGCCGCAACGCCGACAGCCCCCTGGTGGTGCTGGCGGCCCGCTCGCCCTCGGACTGCTTCGAGGTCGGGATCGAGGCCGTGCACCTGGCGACCAAGTACATGACCCCGGTGATCGTGCTCAGCGACGGCTACATCGCCAACGCCTCCGAGCCCTGGCTGATCCCGGACGTGGAGGCGGTGCCGAGGTTCCCGGTGCACTTCCACCAACAAGCCGAGGGCTTCGAGCCCTTCATGCGTGACGAGACGACCCTGGCGCGGCCCTGGGTCAAGCCCGGCACCCCAGGCCTGATGCACCGCATCGGCGGCCTGGAGCGGGCCTACGGCAGCGGCCACGTCTCCTACGATCCGCAGAACCACCAGCGGATGACCGAAGCCCGGCACGCCAAGGTCGAAGGCGTGGTCCGCGACATCCCGCCGCAGGGCGTGGACCAGGGTCCGGGGAGCGGGCGGCTCGCGCTGGTCGGCTGGGGCTCGACCTACGGCCCGATCAGCCGCGCGGTGAACAACCTGCAGAGCGAGGGGGTCGAGGTCTCGCACATCCACCTGCGCCACATCTGGCCGCTGCCGGCGAATTTGGAGGCGCTGCTGAACGGCTTCGAGCAGGTCCTGGTGCCGGAGATGAACATGGGCCAGTTGCTGACCCTGCTGCGCAGCCGCTTCGTCCGGCCCTTCGAGGGCCTGAACAAGGTCTCGGGCCGGCCCTTCAAGATCGGCGAGATCGAGGACGCGGTCCGCGCCAAGCTGGAGGCGGCAAAATGAACGAGATGTCCCCGCCCGCGCTCACGCCCAAGGACTACGCGACCGACCAGGAGGTCCGCTGGTGCCCGGGCTGCGGCGACTACGCCATTCTCAAGGCGGTCCTCAAGACCTTGGCGGACCTGCAGGCCGAACCCGAGAACACGGTCTTCGTCTCCGGCATTGGCTGTGCCGCGCGCTTCCCCTATTACGTCGCGACCTACGGCTTCCATACCATCCACGGCCGGGCGCCGGCGGTGGCGACCGGGGTCAAGCTCGCCAACCCGGAGCTCGACGTCTGGGTGGTCGGCGGCGACGGCGACATGCTGTCGATCGGCGGCAACCACCTGATGCACGTCCTGCGCCGCAACGTCGACCTGCAGATCCTGTTGTTCAACAACGAGATCTACGGCCTGACCAAGGGCCAGTACTCGCCGACCTCGCGGGTCGGCACGCGCTCGCCCTCGACGCCGCAGGGCTCTCTCGACACCCCGGTCTCGGCCGCAGCCCTCGCCCTGGGCGCCGGCGCGCGCTTCATCGCCCGGGGCGTCGACACCCAGCAGAAGGTCCTGCCCGAGGTGCTGAGCCGGGCCCACGCCCACAAGGGCGCCTCCCTGGTTGAGATCTTCCAGAACTGCATCGTCTACAACGACGGCGCCTTCGGCCATTTCACCGAGCGCAGCGTCGCCGAGGACACCCAGATCCACCTGGCGCAGGGCAAGCCGATGGTCTTCGGCAAGGCGCGGGACAAGGGCCTGCGCCTGAAGCCGGGCAGTGTCGCCCTGGAGGTGGTGACGCTCGGCGAGGGCGGGGCGAGCGAGGCCGACCTCTTGGTCCACGACGAGACCAACCGCATCCAGGCGCAGATGCTGGCCGCCATGGAGCCGCCGGCCTTCCCGGTCGCCCTGGGCGTGCTTTACTGCAACCCCGGCGCCAGCTACGAGGCCGAGGTTCGGGCGCAGCGCGAGGCGGCCAAGGCGTCAAAGGGCGGTGGCGACCTCAAGGCCCTGCTGCACGGCGGTCACACCTGGACGGTGGGCACCTGAGCCGATCCCTCGGCCGGCCGCCGCGCCGGCGGTGCCGACATCTCCCCGATCTGGCAGAACGCCAGGGTCTCGCCGAAGAAGCGGCGGCCCAGGGCGCGCACGGCCTTGACCTCGGCGGTCGAAAAGGCGGCGATCCGGGTCTGGCCCCGGGCCCGCGGCGCCCGATGCTCGGGATGGCGGCGCAGGTAGTCGGCGAGGCTTTCCGCCACCAGCCGCGGCTGGCTGAGGATTTTCACCTCCGGCGGCAGGGCGGCGCGGAAGGCGGATTCCACCAGGGGATAGTGGGTGCAGCCCAGGATCACCTGGTCCAGGCGCCCGTCTTCGGCGCGGGCTCGCAGGGCACGGACTTCGGCGGCGACGTGATCCGCCAAGTGCTCCGCCGTGGCGCCGGCTTCGATCCTTTGCACCAGCTCCGGACAGGGCTGCTGGAGAACCTCGACCGCCGGGGCGCGCAGGCCGATCTCGCGCGGGTAGGCGCCGCTCTCCACCGTCCGCGGGGTGGCGAAGATCCCGACCCGTCCGGCCGCGGCTTCGGCCGCTGGGGCCTTGATCTCCCAGGAGACCCGGGTGACCGACTCGACCACGGGCACCAGGACGCCCAGCACCCGGTGCTCGGGAAAGCGCGCCGGCAGCCAGTTCTGCTGCAGGCGGCGCAGGGCCACCGCGGCCGCGGTGTTGCAGGCCAGGATCACCAGCGAGCAGCCGAGCCCGAAGAGCCGGGCGACGCCGGCGCAGGTCAGGCCGTAGACCTCGTCCGGGCTGCGCTCGCCGTAGGGCGCATGGCCGTGGTCGCCGAGGTAGACGAAGCGCTGTTCCGGCAGCCGCTCGACCAGGGCCCTGAGCACCGTCAGGCCGCCCGATCCGGAATCGAAGACGCCGATCATCCCTATTCTGGTCTCCCGTCTCGCTCGAAGGTTCGATCAGAAGAGCGGGGCAATCGGGAAAGGCTCGGGCAGCGGCGTGGCGGAAATATGGCCTTTACCCCGTGGCCGGGAAGACCGGGCAGGGCTCTGCCGACCAGAGGGCGTCGAAGAACCAGCCCTCGGTGACCAGGCCGTGGGCCCGGGCGATGTCCGGCGCCAGGGCGCGGTCCTGGTCGAGGAAGGCGACCCGGGCCCGCAGGGCGGCCATGACCGCCTGGAGCCTGGGGCTGGTCTCCAGCGGCCGCCGGAAGTCGACGCCCTGGGCCGCGGCCAGCAGCTCGATCGCGGCGATCTTGCCGAGGTTCTCGGCCATGCGGGCCAGGCGCCGGGCGCCGTGGGCCGCCATGGAGACGTGGTCCTCCTGGTTGGCCGAGGTCGGCAGGCTGTCGACGCTGCAGGGCGCGGCCATCTGCTTGGTCTCGCTGGCCAGGGCAGCGGCGGTCACCTGGGCGATCATGAAGCCGGAATTGAGGCCCGGTTCGGAGACCAGGAAGGCCGGCAGCTCGCTCATGTTGGCATCGGTCAGAAGGGCGATGCGCCGCTCCGAGAGCGCCCCGGCCTCGGCCAGGGCGAGCGCGATCATGTCGGCGGCCAGGGCGACCGGCTCGGCGTGGAAGTTGCCGCCCGACAGCACCTCGCCGGTCTCGGCGAAGACCAGAGGGTTGTCGGAGACCGCATTGGCCTCGCGCGCGAGCATGGCGGCGGCGGCGCCCAGGGTGTCCAGCACCGCGCCCATGACCTGGGGCTGGCAGCGCAGGGAGTAGGGGTCCTGGACCCGGTCGCAGTCGGCGTGCGAAGCGCGGATGGCGCTGCCCGCGAGCAGGGCGCGCAGGACCGTCGCGACCTCGATCTGGCCGGGCTGGCCGCGCAGGGCCTGGATCCGCGGGTCGAAGGGCACGTCGCTGCCGAGCGCGGCGTCGACGGTCAGGGCGCCGGCGTTGAGCAGCGCGGCGACGGCGTCCAGGCCGGCGAAGAGGCCGTCCAGCGCCAGGGCGGTCGAGACCTGGGTGCCGTTGAGCAGCGCCAGGCCCTCCTTGGCCGCCAGGGTCAGGGGCGCCATGCCGAGCTTCTTCAAGGCCTTGGCCGCCGGCAGGGTCTTGTCGCCCAGGCTGATTTCGCCCTCGCCAAGCAGGGCGGCGCTGAGGTGGGCCAGCGGCGCCAGGTCGCCGGAGGCGCCGACCGAGCCCTGGGCCGGAATCACCGGCAGGGCGCCTTCGTTGTGGAGGCGGACCAGGGCCTCGATGACCTGGGGCCGGAGCCCGGAGTGGCCGCGGGCCAGGGCGTTGATCTTCAGGACCAGGGCCAGCCGGACGACCCGCTCCGGCAAGGGCTCGCCGACGCCCGCGCAGTGGGAGAGGACCAGGCGGCGCTGCAGCTCGGCGACCTGATCGGCCGGGATCTGGGTCTTGGCCAGGCTGCCGAAGCCGGTGGTGATGCCGTAGACCGCCTTGCCGCTCTCGACCACGGCGGCCACGGCCTCGGCCGAGCGGCGCACGTCCTCCCAGCAGTCGGCGGCAAGCGCCAGGGGCCGCGCCTTGCGCCAGAGGCCGTGCAGCTGGGCGAGCGCGAGGGCGCCGGGTTGGAGCTGGAAGGTCTGATCGGGCATGGCGGACATCTCGATCGGAACGGCGGGCGGGCCGCCGACGGGGACCGCGACCTGCTTTAGCACCTCGGCGTGGCGCTGCGAAGCCTCTCGTGACCGGGGCGAAGGATCCCGAATGGGTCGCCCTCGCGCTAGGCGCGGCCGTGGCGCTGTGCCAGTCTGCGCTCAGCTTGAGCCCGCCCGGGACAGCAAACGGCAAGGGGAGCGATCGAGATGTCGCGTTCAGGCCGTCGCCGCAGACCGTCCGCACTGGAACGGCAGAGCGAGCCGGTGGCGCCGCCCGGTCTTCAGGGCGGTGTCTACCGGCCACTATCGGCAGGCGAGGTCGAGCGGATCGTCGCGGCCGCCGTCGAGGTCCTGGAGCGCACCGGCATCGAGGTCGTCGACAGCCCCTGCCGGGAGGTCTTCCGCCAGGCTGGGGCCCGGATCGACGCCGAGACCAACCGGGTGTACCTGGACGCCCGGATGGTGGAAGAGGGGCTGGCGCGGGCGGCCAAGGAGGTCCTGCTGGCCGGCCGCGAGGCGCGCCACGACCTCCGGCTCGGCGGCCGGCGGGTCTACATGGGCACCGGCGGCCAAGCGGTGAAGATCCTCGACCTGGACGGCGAGGTCCGCGAGACCCGGCTTTCCGACAACTACCACATCGGGCGGCTCTGCGATCCGTTGGAGCATATCCACTTCTACATGCGCCCGGTGGTCAGCCGCGACTTGGCCAACGACGACATCGACGTCAACCAGTTCTACGCCTGCCTGGCGGCGACCCAAAAGCACGTCATGGCCAACGCCTACCAGGCCGAGCGGGTCGGCGACCTCCGCGCCATGGCCGAGATCATCGCCGGCGGGCCCGAGGCCCTGGCCGCGCGGCCGCTGATCTCCTTCACCGCCTGCTGGACCGTCAGCCCCCTGCGCTACGCGCCGGAGACGGTCGAGATCCTCGACCGCCTGGTGGCCGAGGGCCTGCCGGTGGTGATCTCCTCGGCCCCCCAGGCCGGCGCGACCTCGCCGGCGGCCCTGGCCGGCACCTTGGTGCAGATCACCGCCGAGCAGCTTTCCGGCCTGGTCTACGTCAACCTGCTGAACCCGGGGCATCCCCTGATCATGGGCTGCGTGCCGGCCCAGGCCGACCTCAGGACCGGGGCCTTCGTCGGCGGCTCGGCCGAGTTCGCCCTGCTGAATGCGGCCTGCGCCCAGATCGCCCAGCACCTGGAGTTGCCGCTCTACAACTCCTCCGGCATCTCCGACTCCAAGGTACCGGACGCCCAGGCCGGGCTGGAGAAGGGCATCACCGGCCTGGCCGCGGCCCTGGCCGGGGCCAACTACATCCATCATTCGGCCGGCTTCCTGGAGAGCCTGCTGACCGTGGCCTACGAGCAGTTCGTCATCGACAACGACATCAACGGCGAGATTATGCGCCTGCTGCGCGGCATCGAGGTGACGCCGGAGTCGCTCTCCCTCGAGGTCATCGACGAGGTCTGCAAGGGGCCGGGGCATTTCCTCGGCCATCCCCAGACCCTGTCGCGCATGACCAGCGAGTACCTCTATCCCAAGCTGCTCGACCGGGACAGCCGCGACGATTGGGAGCAGAAAGGCGGCCAGGACCTGCGCGAGGCGGCGCGGGCCCGGGCGCGCCAGATCCTGGCCGAGCACTGGCCCCAGGCCCTGCCGGCCGAGACCGACCGCGAGCTGCGCCGGCGCTTCCGGATCCTGCTGCCGGAAGCCGAGATGCGGCCGGCGGCCTGAGGCCGGCCCGGGCCGATGCTGGAGCGGATTGCGGCGGCCCTGGCGTCCCTCGGCCTGATCCTGCGCGGCGGCTTCCGCCCCGATCCGGAGGATGCCGTGCCGGCGCTGCGGGACGCCGCCGCCGCCGGGACCTTGCTGCTGGTCGGCAATGCCGGACCGGCGATGTGGCAGGCCTTCCAGGCCGCGCCGGAGGCCGCCGACCGCAAGGCCAACCCTTTGGACCGCTGGATCGCCCGCGGCCTCGGCGCGCTGGCCGAAGACCTGGGCGCGGAGGCCCGCTTTCCCTTCGAGGGGCCGCCCTACCTGCCGTTCCAGCGCTGGGCAGCGAAGGCCGAGGGTCTCAAGGCCTCGCCGCTGGGGATCCTGATCCACCCCCGCTTCGGCCTTTGGCACGCCTACCGGGGTGCCTTCGCCTTCCGGGAGGCGCTGCCCCTGCCGATCTCGGAGGCGGCCCCTTGCCCCTGCGACGCCTGCGTCGAGAAGCCCTGCCTGCAGGGCTGCCCGGTCGGCGCCTTCGCCGACGGGAGCTA
>JASJBF010000060.1 GCA_030066685.1 Kiloniellales bacterium
TCTTGGCCAAGGGCCTGCCGCAGGCCTCGCACCTGCCGTTCCTCTTCGACGAGCCCGCCGGCGGAACGCCCGGCCGCCTGCTCGGCCACATGGCGCGGGCCAATCCGCAATGGCACGACCTCGCGGCCCTGGCCGCCGCGGGCGGCGAGGCCCTGGTCGTCTTCCAGGGCGCCCACGGCTACGTCTCGCCGTCCTGGTACGCACCCGGTCCGGCGGTGCCGACCTGGAACTACCTGGCGGTCCACCTTTACGGCCGGCCGCGGATCCTTGAGGCGGAGGCCGAGGTCCAGGCCCTCCTGGCCCGCCTGGTCGCGGAGCACGAGGCCGGCGCCGCCGATCCCTGGTCCCTGGCCGGCCAGGATCCCAAGTACCTGGCCCGGATGCGGCGCGGCATCGTCGCCTTCGAGATCCCGGTCGCCCGCCTGGAGGCCAAGGCCAAGCTCAGCCAGAACAGGCCGGCGACCGACCGTCGCCAGGTGATGGAGGCCCTGGAGGCGGCGCAGGACCCTCGAGCCCTGGCCCTTGCCGCCGAGATGCGGGCCGGAGCCTCGGCCTCGGGCGGCGATGGCGGTCCCCAGGGCTGTTCGGTTTAGCCGACAATTAAATCTTATGGGTTAGATACCTCTCTATATGACCGTCGGCCGACTTGGCCGCGACCGCTGCTTGGCGCGGCCCGAGAGGCCGATTGAGGGGAACAACCCACCATGAAACGCTCGGCGATCGCTTTGCTCGCCCTGGTCCTGCTCGTGCCCGGTGGCTGCGCTCTGCTGGAGACGGCGCCCAAGCGTCACATCGTCCGGATCACGACCGACCTGGACAACCTGAGGATGGCTTTCCAGCCCAAGGTCCTGGTGATCCGGCCCGGCGACACCGTGACCTGGGTCAACGAGGCCGAGATGGACCACAACGTCATGACCTATCCGGACGGCTTTCCAAAGGGCGCGCGAGGCTTCGAGAGCCCCTACCTGACCCTGGCCGGCGAGACCTGGAGCCACACCTTCTCGGTGGAGGGCAGCTACGAGTACCACTGCCTGCCGCACCTGATCATGGGCATGCACGCCATCGTGATCGTCGGCGAGGCCACGGTGGAGGGCGGCTTCCACGTGCCCAGCAAGGCCGAGGTGATCGCCTACCGGGACCGGCTCTTCGAGTACTTCGACGAAGGCGACGCCGAGGACCTGATGCGCGCCGAGCACTTCATGAAGTCGGAGGCCAAGACTGCGGAGTGATCGCTACAGCTCCGCGACACCTTTCAATGATGCTTAACCCTATTGATATATGACCCGGCGCCGAGCTCGATCGAGTGACGCTGCGCCCCCTAGGGGAGTGAAGGAAGAGATGGATAAGAAAGCTCACGGGCCCCTCGCCCTTGCCGGCGCGATCGCCCTCGGCCTGCTCTCCGCGGCGCCGCTCGTCGCCGAAGACCGGAGCGAGCGCTGGCAGCTTGCGGCGCTGACCGTCGCCGGCGTCGACGCCCGGGAACTGGAGGAGATGAAGGCGGCCTACCGCCGGCCGGGCCGGATCCCCTTCCCCGAGGACAATCCCTTCAGCAGCGCCAAGGCGGAGCTCGGCAAGATGCTGTTCTTTGATCCGCGGCTCTCGGGCTCCAACCTGATCTCTTGCGCCAGCTGCCATAACCCCAGCTTCGCCTGGGAGGACGGACAGCCGACCGGCGCCGGCCACGGCATGAACCGGCTCGGCCGCCACACGCCGACCGTCCTGAACCTGGCCTGGGGCGAGGTCTTCTTCTGGGATGGCCGGGCCGACAGCCTGGAGGAGCAGGCCCTGGGGCCGATCCAGGCCGACGTCGAGATGGCGCAGCCCCTGGACACGCTGATCGCCGAGCTCGAGGCGATCGAGGGCTACCGGCGCCTCTTCGAGGAGGCCTTCCCCGGCCAGGGCGTCACGGCCGAGGGCATCGCCATGGCCATCGCGACCTACGAGCGGACCATCGTCTCCGGCAAGGCGCCCTTCGACTACTGGATCGAGGGCAATCCCCGCGCGATCAGCCGGAGCGCCCAGCGCGGCTTCGTGATCTACAACACCAAGGCGCGCTGCGCGGCCTGCCATTCCGGCTGGAACCTGACCGACGACAGCTTCCACGACATCGGCCTGGAGACCGACGACGTCGGCCGGGAGCAGGTGGTCGAGATGCCGGAGTTCCGCCACACCTTCAAGACGCCGGGCCTGCGCAACATCGTCCAGCGCGCGCCCTACATGCACAACGGCTCCCTCGCGACCCTGAGTGAGGTGGTCGAGCACTACGACCGCGGGTTCCTCCGCCGGCCAAGCCTGTCGGACGACATCCGTCCCTTGAACCTGACAAGCCAGGAAAAAGCGGATCTGGTCACCTTCCTTGAGACCCTGACCGGCGAGGACGAACCGACCGCACTGCCGCTGCTGCCGAACTAGCGCGGGCCCGACCCACGCCCCGGGCTCCGGACGCCAGGAGATGACGATGAACGCGAACAGCTTCCTCTATGCCGCCGGCTGCCTCTTCACGGCAGTCGGCATCACGGCCGCCGCCGCCGCGACCACCCACGCCGTCAACCAGAAGGGCAAGACCTTCTCCGTCAGGGAGCTGAGCGTCGCCGTCGGAGACAGCGTGACCTTCGTCAATGACGACGGCGTCAAGCACAACATCCTGATCAAGGACCTGGGCGCGAACAGCGGCATGCAGGACCCCGGTCAGGCGTTCGCGGTGACCGTCGACAAGAGCGGCAAGCACAAGGTCCGCTGCGGCATACACCCCAAGATGAAGATGACCATCATCGCCAACTAGACCGGCCCTGCGGACCGACGCGACATGCCCATCCGTCTGAAACTTCTACTAGGATTCCTCGTCGTCACCGCCATGGCGGGTTTCCTCGGCGCCTTCGGCGTCTATTCCGTCGGGGTGATGGGCGCGCTGGCGATCGAGACCTACGACCGGCCCTTGATGGCGATCAACTACGCGCGGGCCGCAGAGACCGACTTCACCCGCCTCAAGGCCGATATCGCGCCGCTGGCGAAGGCAGGCGGCGGCGCCTCGGCGCCGGACGAGGCGGAGATCGAAGAGCTCTTCGAGAGCTTCACCGACAACCTGGATGTGGCGATCGAACGGGCGCTCAGCGACGGCACCCGCGGCGCCGGAGAGGCGCTGCTGGAGCGCGCCGAAGGCTGGCGGGAGATCAGCCGCGCGATCCTGGCGGGCGCGGCCTACGACGTCGAGGGCTACAGCGCTGCAACGCAAGCCATCGAGGCCGGTCTGAGCGAGCTGGTCGAGACCACCGCCGCGGAGGGTTTCGAGTTCCGCCTCACCGCAGAGGCGCTGATCCAGCGGGAACGCTGGATCATGCTCGGTGCCGTCCTGGCCACGGTGGTCCTGGCGATCGGCGTGGCGCTTCTGCTCGCCCAGCGCATCGTCACGCCCCTGAAGCGGGTCATCGAGGTCATCGACGCGCTCTCCAAGGGCGACACCGAGGTCGAGGTCGAGGTCGGCGCCAGGGACGAGGTCGGCCAGCTGGCGCGCAGCGTCCAGGTCTTTCGGGAGAACGTGATCGAGGTCGAGCGGATGCGCGCGGCACGGCGCCAGGAAGATCGGGAGCGCCAGGATTTCGTCCGGCGCGAGATGCTCGCCATGGCCGACACGCTCGACAATCAGGTTCAGTCCACGGTCGGCGAGATGGTCCAAGAGATCGATCTTCTGAACCGGCTGATCATCGACATGAAGGCGGCGGCCACCCACGTGAGAGGCCAGAGCGTCTCGGCGACCGGCGCCGCCGATCACGCCTCGGCCAACGTCCAGACGGTGGCCAGCGCCGCCGAGGAGATGGCCTCGACCAGCGACGAGATCGGCCGTCAGGTGGATCAGTCCACCCAGATTACCGCCAAGGCGGTCCAGGACGCCGAGGCGACCAACGAAACGATCAAGGGGCTGGCCGAGGCCACGGACCGGATCGGCAGCGTTGTCGACCTGATCTCCGACATCGCAGAGCAGACCAACCTGCTGGCGCTCAACGCCACCATCGAAGCGGCGCGCGCCGGCGAGGCGGGCAAGGGCTTCGCCGTGGTGGCGGGGGAGGTCAAGAGCCTGGCAACCCAGACCGCCAAGGCGACCGACGAGATCACCCAGCAGATCCAGAACATCCAGAAGGTCACCGAGGAGGCGGTCAAGGCGATCTCGCAGATCGGCCAGACCAACCGGAACATCAGCGAGATCGCCGCGGAGGTCGCCAGAGCCATCGGCGAGCAGCGCCAGGCCATCCGGGAGATCGCGCAGAACGCCCAGAGCGTGTCGCAGAACGTCCAGGACGCCTCGCAGAGCATCACCGAGGTCTCGCAATCCTCCAGCGATTCGGAGAGCAAGGCCGAGGAGTCCGCCGCCCGCGCCGACTCCGTCGCCAATATGTCCAGGCACCTGCAGGAAACCCTGGTCTCGATCCTCAGGGAATCGACCGCGGGCAACCGCCGCCTGGATGAGCGCAAGCCGGTTCGGCTCGGCGGGCGCCTGCGCACCGGCTCGCAGTGGCGCGCCTGCGAGATCCTCGACATCTCCAAGGGCGGGATCCGCCTGTCGCCCAGCCGCGAGCTCCACATCGGCCAGGCGCTCGAGCTCGAGATCGAGGGCCTGGGCGGGCTCCGCGGCACGGTCACCCATCTGGACGAGGACTTCTGCGGGATCCGCTTCGATCTCGTGCCGGAGCAGGTCCCGGCCGTCCAAGCCTTCGTCGATCAGTTGCGCGGCGCCGCCTGAAGCCGGCTTTCCTCGTCCGCGGCTTCGCCCAGGAGCCAATCCTTGAAGGCCGCGACCTTGGGCAGCCGCGCCGCGGCCGGCGTGGTCACCACGAAATAGCAGAAGTTTACCGGCACGCTCATCCCGAAGGGCCGCACCAAGCGGCCGGCGGCGAGGTCGTCCTCGGCCAGCGCCCGGCTGCCGATGACCACGCCCTGGCCGTGGGTCGCGGCCTGCAGAGCCAGGTTGGTGTGCGAGAAGCGCGGACCGCGGGAGACGTCGACCACCTGCTCCAGCCCGGCCGCCATGAGCCACAGCTTCCAGTCGCTGGTCTCCTCCATGAAGGGGGTCCAGTCGACGTGCAGCAGCGTGTGGTGGCGCAGGTCTTCCGGGGTCCTGAGGGGATGCGGGCCTTCCAGGAGGGCCGGGCTGCAGACCGGGAAGATCTCCTCGTCGAGCAGCCGGTCCACCTGCAGGCCCGGATAGTCGCCGGCGCCGAAGCGGATCCCCAGGTCGATGGCCTCGCGGCGCAGGTCGACCACGCGGTCGGTCGTGTCCAGGCGGACGTCGATCTCCGGGTGCTGCGCCTTGAAGCGGCTGAGCCGCGGCACCAGCCAGGAGACCGCGAAAGAGGGCAGGACGCTGATGGTCAGCAGACGGTCCGGCCGCTCGCTGCGCATCCGCTCGACCGCCTCGCCCAGCAGGTCGAAGGCCTCGCGCAGGGCCGGCAGGCCCGCCTGCGCCGCGTCGGTGAGGAAGAACTCGCGCCGCGCCCGGCGCAGCAGGGGCACGCCGAGGTCGTCCTCCAGGGCCTTGAGCTGATGGCTCACCGCGGCCGGGGTCACGTGCAGCTCCTCCGCCGCGCGGGTCAGGCTGAGGTGCCGGGCCACGGCTTCGAAGGCCCGCAGCGCGTTCAGGGACGGCAGCCGCATCGGCTCGGCTCCACCTTTAGTTTTCCTAAAGGTACGGGACAGAAGAACTCGATTTCAAGTCCGTTATGATCCGGCCATATTTCAAAGGAAGCAATGCTTCTGGGCCGGAAACGGCCCAGATGATCTTGAGTTCAACTAAATATCTGACCGAGCGCGGAGATCCAGCCATGACCGACCTCTCACAGCGTCTCGTCGATCCCAGCATCCCGGGGCTCAGCGTCCGGGACCTCGTGAGCCGGGCCGGCTTCGACCTCGAGGCGGTCGCCGGGACCCTGGCGGTCCGGCGGCGCGAGCTCATGCTTCAGCGCGACCTGCGCGACCTCGACCCGGTTCTGCTGCGCGACATCGGCTTGGACCGCAGCCGCTCGTAGCGGGCCTCCCGGCGGCTTTGCATTTGGCCTCCCGGCCCGGGTCGGGCAGCATGGCGCCATGCCGAGGACGCTCTCCAAGGGCTCGCGTTTCTGGCTTTTCGCCTTCCTGGCCGCCGTCCTGATCGGCGCGGCGGGGCTCTTGCTCCAGGACCATCTCGTCTTCCAGGAGGACCGGCGGGCCGCGCGCGTCGTCCGTCCGGCTTTCGAGCTGCAGGCGCATCGCGGCGGCCGCGGCCTGATGCCCGAGAACACGCTTCCGGCCTTTGCGCGGGCCCTATCCCTGGGGGTCACGACCCTGGAGCTCGACCTGGCGATCACCCGCGACGGCGTGGTGGTGGTCCACCACGACCGCCGGCTCTCGCCCGAGCGAAGCCGCGGCCCCGACGGCGCCTGGATCAGCCCGCCGGGCCCCTTGATCAAGGATCTGACCCTGGCGGAGCTGCAGCAGGCCGACGTCGGCGCCAGCCGGCCGGACGGCGAGACCGCGCGGCGCTTCCCGGCGCAGCGGCGGCTGGACGGGGTCCGCGTGCCCAGCCTCGAGCAAGTGATCGAGCTGGCCGAGGCGCAGACCGGCGGCCGGATACTCTACAGCGTCGAAGCCAAGGTCTCGCCCCTGGCCCCCGAGGAGACCCTCGAGCCCGCCGCCTTCGCCCGGGCGGTGATCTACGTCCTGGCCGGGACCGGCGTGCTGGCGCGGGCCAGTCTGCAATCCTTCGACTGGCGGGTGCTCCGCGCCGCCCAGGAACAGGCGCCGGCCCTGGCCACGGTCTTCCTCACAGCGGAGCAGGACTGGTTCGACAACGTCGGGCGCAAGCATCCGGCCGGGACGGCCTGGACCGCCGGCATCGAGGTCGCGGCGCAGGGCGGCTCCCTGCCGCAGGCGGTCAAGGCGGCCCGCGGCGAGGTCTGGTCGCCCCACTTTCGCGACCTCAGCGAGGCCGAGCTGCGAGAGGCCCAGTCGCTGGGCCTCCGGGTCGTGGTCTGGACCGTCAACGAGCCGGCCGAGATGGCACGCCTGCTGGCGCTGGGGGTCGACGGCATCGTCACCGACTATCCGGACCGGCTGCGGGCGGCCATGGCCGAGGCGGGCCTGCCCTTGCCGCCGGCCTTCCCGGCCCCTTGACGGCCGTTTCGGCGGTCGGTCGCAGAAAGCCGTTTCGGCCCCTCGGCCCCTTGGCCTATAGTTTCAGCGCGATCCGCGCTCTTCGCCCAAAACGACCCGGGAGATCGGCATCATGCGCAGCAGCCTGGCGGCTCTTTTCGGTGCCGGCCTGCTCGTCGGCGGCGCTCTCGCCCCGCCCGCTTGGGCCCTCGAGGCCGAGCAGCTCCGCGCCGAGATCCAGGAGACCTTCTCGCTTTACGAGGCGGCGGGCCCCGTCGGTGCGCCCTTGCCCTATGCCTACGACACGATCGAGGTCGAGGACCAGGGCGACGGCTTCCGGGTCTCGCTCACGGGGCTTCGCATACTGCTCGATCCGGCCGAGGACGGGCGGCTCGACATCGGCAGCACGGCCTTCACCATGACCCCGGATGGCGAGCGCGGCGGCGACGAGCTGTTTCGCATCTCCGATCTCAGCGTGCCGCCCCGTTGGCTCATCTCCAAGGGCGGCAAGCCCCCGACCCATGTGATCAGACCCGGGAGCCTGACCCTCGAGGGGCTCTGGTCCTTCGCCTATCTCAGCATGCTGGACGCCAAGGTCTCGACCGCCGGCGTCAGCGTCGAGACCCCGGCCGGCGAGTCCCTCGCGCGCTTCGAGACGGTTCGGGGCGAGTACGTGAGCCGCCCGGCCGAACAGGGGCGCTACGACGTCGACGGCAAGCTGCGGGTCGACGGCATCACGTTCCGGGACGAGGAGCTGCGCGTCGCGCTCGCCGGGATCGAGGGCAAGGTCGAGATGCCCGATCATGACCCGGCGGCGGCGGCGGAGGTCTTGCGCGCGGCGGCCCGGGCCCGGCAGTCGCCCTCGGCCGGGGCCGAAGAGGCGCCGCCGGGCTTCCTGAGCGACATGCTCTATCTGTCGCGCGGCGGCCGCGTCAGCTTCGATTTGCGCGATTTCCGCAGTGTCCGGGACGACTCCCGGGAGGCCGTGGAGATCGACAGCATCAGCGTCGGCTACGCGGTCTCGAACCTGGAGGAGTCGGTCGCCAGGCTCGATCTCGACTTGGCCCAGACCGGGCTGCGCTTCACCGGGCCGGACCGTCAGGCCAACGGTCTCGCCGCCGCCCTGATGCCGGCGGACGGCCGCGCCGTGCTGTCCTTGGAGCGGCTCCCGCTGCGGACCCTGCTGGCGCTTCTCGAACCGCTTGCGGAGGAGGTGGCGACGGCCGAGATCCAGGGCGGCGGTGATCCCAAAGGCGAGGGGACAGGCGACCGGCGGGCCGCGGATGCCGGCGAGAAGCTGATCGGCGCCATGTCTGACGCCGGCACGACCCTCGACCTCTCGGGCACGCGCTTGGCCGCACCCGATGCCGAGGTCGGCTTCAAGGGCGGCTTGGTGATCGACTCCGATGCCGCCTTCGGGGCCCGTGGCACCGTCCTCGCCGAGGTCGGCGGCTTCGACTTCTTGGTTCAGTTGGCCCAGGAAAGCCTGGAGGACCCCGATCCGAAGGTCCGGGACAACGCCCGTGGCGTGGTCGGACTGCTCGCCCTGCTCCAGGCCTTCACCGACCGGGACGAGACCGGCGCCCGAGGCCCGGTCGATCGCTTCCTGATCAAGGTCGGGCCCGACGGCGCGCTCTCGGTCAACGACAAGCCGCTCCTGCCGCCGCAGCCGGCCCAGTAGCCGGCCCGGCTCTGCGGCGCCCGTAATCTCAGCCCAGCGAGATCTCGCCGTCGATCTCGTGGCTCAGGTCGAGGCCCTCCAGGGTCAGGGTGACCTTGGCCTTCACCGTCTCGTCGCCCTTCAGCTTGCCGGCCTCGATCGCGCCGCGCACAGCCTGCTCGATCTCCCGCTGCGAGGTCACCCCGACCTTCTTCAGGAACTTGCGCAGCTCCATGTTGAAGACGTCTTCGTTCATAATGCTTGTCTTCCCTATGCACTGGAGTTGAGGGCATTGAATAGCGCGTCCCGGGACCGTCTCGTCAAGCTGATCGATCGCGCCTTGGCCGGCGAGGTCTCTCTGGAGGAGGTCATGAATCTTTGTCCCTCAGAGAGCGATCCCGAACCGCTAGGGCTGGCATGGCACGCGGTCATGCATTTCGTGACCGACGAGGACATCAGGTCTAGGGACTCGGCTTATGATGCCTGGTCTCATGCGGAGCTGCAGCGGTTCAGACGAAAGCTCTTGGAAGGGGACTAGTCCTCGCAGGCGCTTTGCCGCACACTGCGCTTGCACTAAAGTTGTGCACCGGGAGGCCGGCGCCATGAAACTCACCGACGCACAGCTCGCCGATTTCGACACCGAGGGCTATCTCTTCCTGCCCGAGGTCTTCTCCCCCGCCGAGGCCGCTCTGCTGCGGGCCGAGGCCGACCGGGTCTACGCCCTGGACCGCGAGGAAGTCTGGCGAGAGAGCTCCGGCGCCGCGCGCACCGCCTTCGCCGCGCAGACCTACAACGAGGCTTTCCGTCGTCTGGGCCGTCACCCGCGCCTGGTCGAGCCGGTGATGCAGCTCCTCGACGGCCCGGTCTACATGCACCAGTACAAGGTCAACGCCAAGGCGGCCTTCGACGGCGAGGTCTGGCAGTGGCACCAGGACTACGGCACCTGGGCCCGCGACGACGAGATGCCCGAGCCGCGGGCCATGAACATCGCGGTCTTCCTCGACGAGGTGACCGCGGCCAACGGCCCCCTGATCTTCATCCCGCGCAGCCACAAGCAGGGCGTCCTGCCCGCCGGCCACGACCTGGCGACCACCTCCTACCCGCTCTGGACCCTGGACCGGGCGACCATCACCCGCCTGGCCAAGGCCGGCGGCCTGGTCGCGCCGACCGGGCCGGCCGGCTCGGTGCTGATGTTCCACTGCAACCTGGTCCACGCCAGCCCGCCCAACATCAGCCCCTTCGGCCGGACCATCGTCTATCTCAGCCTCTGCCACGTCGACAACCACATCCGCCGCTTCGAGCGCGCCGAATGGATCGCCCACCGGGACTTCACCCCGATCGCCTGCCTGGCCGACGACTGCCTGGCGGAGCTGACCGCCGCCGCGGCGGAATAGGGGCCGGCGAGCGGGTGAAGCTGGCCGCCGGAGCCACGCAGGCCGTCCGGATGAGGTGACAAGCGCCCGGCACGGCTCTAACCTCATGCGATAGGATCTTCGACGGAATGCGCGTCTGAATTGGGAGTCTCTCCGTGACTGCGGTCGGCGATCAGGTCATCGGGCTGCTGGAGCTGGGGGACCTTTTCACCTGGGTCACGGACCGGGACCGGGCCGCTGCCCTGGCCGCGCTGCAGGCCGACCCCCGGATCGATGTGACGATCACCTATCTCGAGCGGCAAAGGCTGCTGGATACGCTCCTGACCCGCTATCGCGGCCGCCGGGCGCCTTCGCTCTTCGATCTGACGATGATGCTGGCGGCGAAGGTGACCGCGGTCTCGGCCGGGACGATCGAGGCCCGGCTGCGCCGCTTCTCCTACTTCTCGCCGGAGTCGGTCAGGCTGACGACCCTGCTGGGTCAGCCGACCCGGGTTTTCCGCATGGCGAACGACCTGAGCGTCAACCTCGCAAGGCACGGCGTCTCGCTGCGCCTCGGGGCCTGCACCACGGCCCCGGTGCCGGCCATACCGAGCTCGCCCCAGGCGTCCTTCACCGGCAGCGGCGCGACGGGAAGCGACATCTACGCCCGGCGCGTGCCCGCGGCGGACCAGGCGCGCATCGCTTGGGAGCAGGCGCGCCACAGCGGACCGGACCCCGGCGCGGCGGGGCCCGTTTCGCGGCGCTATTCCAATCCGCTGGCGCTGAGCGGGCTGACGCTTCCGAGCAGCCCGCGCGAGCGCCGGGGCCAGGCCGGTCGGGTCGCCTGCCTGACCATTTCAACCTTCTTCGCGCCGGTCTACATCGACGGCCTGCCGACGCGCGCCGCCGTCATGGCCGCAGCGGCCCGGGTCCACAGGTTGACGCCGGAGATCATCGGCGGCGTCATCCTCGCCGAGCAGCGGGACCAGTCGAGAAACGAAGACATGCTGGACTACACCGCGGCGACGCACCCGGTCTATCGCCGGACCACGTCGATCGGCCTGGCGCAGGTGCGCGACGACACCGCGGTCCGGGCCGATCTCTTCGCGGACCTGCTTGACAGCTCCCGCCGCAGCTCCCTGGATCAGCGCCAGGTCGCCGCGCTGCTGGCCTGCGACGAGTTCAATATCTTCGCCTGCGCGCGCTACATCCGGCGGGTGGCCGACCTGGCGGTTCGCCACAGCGCCGCGACCCTGCCCGATACGGTGTCGGCCTTTCCGGGCATCGACTTCGCCGCCTACGGCCGGCACGGCTCGGCCTGGCCGCCGGCCAACGTCGCCGCGCTCGGGTCCGAGTACACCTCGCGCGCCTGGGACGATCGGGTCACCGCCTGGGGCAGCTTCGTCAGAGAAGCCTGGAACGACATGAACGCGGCGAGCATCTCATGGTAGCGCCTCGGCTTTTCCTGCTGGCCGGGATGCTCGGGTTGGCGGCGCTTGCGGCCTGTGACGATCGCGACCAGGCCGCCAAGGAAAAGGAGACAGCAAAGGTGACGGAACCGCAGATCGCCGCCGCCGGCTGGGAGGACTGGACGCGCGAGAGCGGGCTCGGCCTGTCCTTCGCCGTCCCGCCGGGGCGGGTTGCCAAGCTGCAGGCGGCGCGCATCGATCTCGAGAACCCGGCGGCCTATCGGACCGTCGACGTCATCGAGCTCTATCCGGAGGGGCCGCCGCCGGCGGTCCGCGCCGGCGAAGGCCCCGTCCTCCAGGAAGGCGAGGTCCCGGCCCGCTTCACGCTGCGCGAGAACGGCGGCGGATCCGGAGGCAGCAACTATACGCTCTCCACCGTCAAGACCGTCGGTGGCCGCGACATCGCGCTGCTGGCGATCGTGGAAACCGAAGGCGGCGTGCCGTCCTTCGCCGAGGCCTGGGCGGTCTGGGAGAGCTTGCGCCCGGCGGACTAGATCAGACCGCGCTCGACCGGATTTAAATGAGCGCAGGTCACTCGATCGATTTCATGTAGATGGCACAGCTCGTCTGCGTTCGAATGAACGCAGGCCGCTTGGCTTGTGGCTGATCCGCCGGTCAGGCAGGGCTGACGCGAATTTGTTCTTTATTTGTTCTTTCCATTGTGCTTAGCTTTCCGGGAAGAGACGCCGGGCTGTCCAATCGTCGGTAGAAACGGCTCACCGCCCTAGGGATAGGGCGGGCGAGATCGGGTGCGGCTCCGGCCAAGCACAAAGGGCGAACGAATATGTTTGGATTCATGAGGGGTGTATTCGGCGGCACCAAGGAACCGCCGTCGGAACTGGCCGTCCGCTTGACGGCCTACGTTGAGGCCCTGGTGGCTCTCGGGGGCCTTGCGCCCCATGTCGACGACTATCTCGCCGATCCGCAGGGTTTTGAGCCGCCGGAGGGGTCTTCGCCGGAAGGCCTGATGGAGTTGCCGCTCGAGGCGCAGATGTACCTGTCCTGCTTCGTCGTTCAATGCTTCCTCCTGACCGGGTCCACGAACGAGAAGGAAGCCAAGGACGTCATGATCTACGTGCTCAAGACCGCCGGACGCTGCACGGACGAGCAAGCCATGGTCATGGCCAAGCTCGGCATGAGCCTGCGCGGGATCATCCTCAAGGATCCCGAGGCGGACGAGGACTGGGAGCGGGAACTGCGGGCCTACGGCCACATCGCCGAAGCCGCGGCCGCTGCCGGCCAGGCCTTCATGGCACGGGACGAGTCCGACGACAGCAAGCCCGCGCCCGCCGAGATCGAGCATTTCCTCCTGAACTACATCAAGGAGGACGAGCGCGCGGCGGAGCTCCAGAAACTCGCGGAGCAGCTGTCCGCCTACACGCAGAGGCTCACGGTCGCCGCGATCATGATGCCGAATCTCGAGGCGGCCTTGGCGGATTCGGATGGCGTCACGGCGGAAAAGCTGGTCGGCAAGGGTAGCTTTGGCTGGGGGCTGGAGGCGCAGATCTTCCTGGTGAGCCTGATCCTCGAGGTCTGCGCCAGCCGCGGTCTCGACGAGGATGAGCAGATCGCGAGCGTGGTCAGCTGGGTGGTCGCGGAGGGGCTGAAGCATCCCGACGCCAACTTTCGGAGCATGATTTCGAACGCGGCGCAGCTGCGCCACCTGGTCCTGCAGGGCGACGGCGCCGAGGATGAAAGCGAAGAGGTCCGCAAGCTGATCCCCATCGCCGCGCAGGGGATGGAGCGCGGCAAGACCGTCGCGGCGCGCCTCGCCGCCGGCGACGAGGAGATCCCCGACGCCGAGCTCGAGGACTTCGTCGCCCGCTTCGCGGGCCAGGCCTGACTCGATCCGAGGCGGAGAGACTTGCCCGGCATTGCGGCGCCCGGCGCCGTCGTGCCCCGACGCCGGGGTGCTCGTTTGCCGGGCGCTCGCCGCGGGTGCTAACCTGCGGCCATGAACCTTCACCGCCTGCTCCTGAAGCGTGCCGAGGAGGGCCGGCCGGTTCGCTGCGGCCTGATCGGCGCCGGCAAGTTCGGCTCGATGTTCCTCGCCCAGGCGGCCGAGACGGCCGGGCTGGAGGTCTCGGTCGTCGCCGACCTCGATCCCGGGCGCGCGCGGGCGGCCTGCGCCGCGGTCGGCTGGTCAGAGGCGCGCATCGCCGCGACCCGCTTCGTCGAGGACGCCGCCGCGCTGATCGCGGCGCCCGAGCTCGAGGTGGTGATCGACGCCACCGGCCATCCGGCGGCCGGCATCGGCCACGCCCGCGCCTGCGTCGACCAGGGCAAGCACCTGGTCATGGTCAACGTCGAGGCCGACGCCCTGGCCGGGCCGCTCCTGGCCCGCGAGTTCGCGCGCGCCGGCCTGGTCTACTCCCTCGCCTACGGCGATCAGCCGGCGCTGATCTGCGAGCTGGTCGACTGGGCCCGGGCCTGCGGCTTCCCCGTCATCGCCGCCGGCAAGGGCACCAAGTACCTGCCGGCCTACCACAACATGACCCCGGAGACGGTCTGGGACTGCTACGGCATCTCCCCGGAGGCGGCGGCCGCCGGCGGCATGAACCCCAAGATGTTCAACTCCTTCATGGACGGCACCAAGTCGGGCATCGAGATGGCCGCGGTCGCCAACGCCACCGGCCTGACCCCGGCGCCCGAGGGCCTCGCCTTCCCGCCCTGCGACGTGGACGCCCTGCCGCAGGTGCTGCGGCCCCGGGCCGAGGGCGGCTGGCTGCACCACAAGGGCCAGGTCGAGGTGGTCTCCAGCCAGGAACGCGACGGCGGCGACATCGCCCGGCACCTGCGCTGGGGCGTCTACGTGGTCTTCGAGGCGCCGGGCGACTATGCGGCGCGCTGCTTCACCGAGTACGGCCTGGTCACCGACGACAGCGGCCGCTACAGCGCCATGTACAAGCCCTTCCACCTGATCGGGCTCGAGCTCGGCATCTCGGTCGCCTCGGCGGCCCTGCGCGGCGAGGCGACCGGCGCGCCGACGGGCTTCCGCGGCGACGTGGTGGCGGTCGCCAAGCGCGAGCTGAAGCCGGGCGAGCTTCTCGACGGCGAAGGCGGCTACACCGTCTGGGGCCGCCTGATGCCGGCCGAGGACAGCCTGGCCGGGGGCGCCCTGCCCCTGGGCCTGGCCCACGACGTGACGCTCACGGCAGGGGTCGCGCAGGGCGCCGTGGTCCGCTGGGCCGACGTCGAGGTCGACGAGACCGAGGCGGCGGTGAAGGTCCGCCGCGAGATGGAGCGGGCCTTCGCGCCGCCGGGCCAGGCCGCGGCGCAATAGGGGAGTGCGAAGGAATGGAATACCGCCGTCTGGGCCGCAGCGGCCTGATGGTCTCGCCGATCTGTCTCGGCACCATGATGTTCGGCGGGCGCACGGATGCGCTCACCTCCGATCGGATCATCGGCCAGGCCCGCGAGGCCGGGGTCAACTTCATCGACACCGCCGACGTCTACAACGAGGGCGACTCCGAGGAGATCGTCGGCCGGGCCATCGCCGCCCAGCGCGACCTCTGGGTCCTGGCGACCAAGCTCTGCAACCCCATGGGCGAGGGCCCGAACCAGCGGGGCCTGTCGCGCAAGTACGCCATGGCCGCGATCGAGGCCAGCCTGCGCCGCCTGGGGACCGACTACGTCGACATCTACTATCTCCACAAAGAGGATCTGGGCACGCCGCTGGAGGAAACCGTGGCCGCCATGGGCGACCTGATCCGCGCCGGCAAGGTCCGCTACTTCGGCGTCTCCAACTACCGCGCCTGGCGGATCGCCGAGATCGTCCGGCTCTGCGACCTGCAGGGCGTGCCGCGGCCGGTGGTCAGCCAGCCCTACTACAACGCCATGAACCG
>JASJBF010000061.1 GCA_030066685.1 Kiloniellales bacterium
GACAGCTTTCCCCTGTTCCGCGAGACACTCGGACCCGCCAACCGGCGGGTCCTTTTTTTCTGTCGGAGGTGCCTGGTCGATAGGGTCTTGCACCCTTCGTTCCGTCACCTCAACTGTCATTGCCGGCAAACCCAAGTCAAGCAAAGCATCTTCCGCAGTCCTCCCGCGCCAAACCGGACAGCCGTGGGTCAAGCCCGGCAATGACAGTTGAGGTGACGGAACGAAGGGTGCAAGACCCTATCGACCAGGCACCTCCGACAGAAAAAAAGGACCCGCCGGTTGGCGGGTCCGAGTGTCTCGCGGAACAGGGGAAAGCTGTCGAGACCTAGGCCGGGGGCTGAGAGTCCTCCGGCCCACCGCGAGATTTCGCGCTGGAGGATGTGTCGCTGCCCTTGGGCGCCGCTCCGCTCTCCTTGACCTGCTGGGACAGGCTGCCGACCAGGCCGTTGAGTCCGGCCTTGGGCTCGAAGCCCAGCTCGCCCAGCAGCTCGTCGACCAGGGGCGCCTGCATGCGGTAGTTCATCAGCGCCTGGACGATGTTGTCGGGCAGGCTGCCGGCGCCGCCGCCGGGCAGGCCGGCCAGGGCGCCGTTGCCGGGTTTGCCGTTGCCGCCGCCGTTCAGGTTGGCCGGGACGCCGCCGCCCAGACCGCCGCCCATGTCGATGACCCGGATGTCCTTGATCTTCTCGACCGGCTTCATGGCGGCCTCCATGACCTCTGGCAGGACCTCGATCAGGGCCTTCTTGAGCTCGAGGGCGATGATCCGGTTGTCGAGCACGTTGCGGGCCTCGTTGATGCCGCGCTGGCCCTCGGCCTCGACCGTGTAGCGGGCGGCGTCGGCGTCGGCCTCGACCTTGACCGCCTCGGCCCGGGCGCGGGCCGCGGTCAGGGTCGCCTCGGCGTGGTCCTCGGCGGCCGTGCGCTCGGCTTCGGCGGACACGGTCACGCCGACCGCGTTCTTCTCGGCGTCCTCCTTGGCCGCGACGATGGCGACCTGCTTGGCGCGCTCGGCCTCGGCGACGCGGGCCACGGTCTTGACCTGCTCCTCTGAGCGGACCGCCTCGGCCCGGGCCTCGTTGGCCTCGGCCTCGGCCTTGGACTCGTCGCGCGATTTGTTGGCGACGATGATCGACTTCTCCTGGTTGGCAAGGGCGACGTCGCGGTCGGACTCGATCTGGGTCCGGCGCACAGAGAGGTCGCTCTGGATACCCGCCTCCTGCTCCAGGCGCTTGGCCTCGGCCTCCTTCTCGGCGGTCTCGGCGCGGGTCTGGGCGGCGAAGTTGGCGACGTTGCGGGTCATCTCCAGCTCGGCGTAGTCCTTCTCCTGCTTGATCTCGAAGGCCCGCCGGTCGGCGTCCAGGTTGCGCTGCTCGATGGCGATGCGGGTCTCCTGCTCGATCTCGTTGCGCTCCTTGGCCTTCAGCTGGGTGATCTCGGTCAGCCGGGTCAGGCCCTCGGCGTCGAAGGCGTTGTTCGGGTTGAAGTACTCCGAGGAGGTCTGGTCGAGCGTTGTCAGCGAGACCGACTCCAGCTCCAGGCCGTTCTGCTCCAGGTCGCCGGCGACGGCGTTCTGGACTTTCTGGACGAAGTCGGAGCGCTTCTCGTGCAGGTCGTTGATGGTCATCTGGGCCGCGACGCCGCGCAGGGCGTCGACGAACTTGGCCTCGACCAGCTCGCGCAGGTTCTCGCTCTGCAGAGTCCGCTCGCCCAGGGTCTGGGCGGCGAGGGCGATGGATTGCACGTCCGGCTTGACGCGCACGTAGAACTCGCAGCCGATGTCGACCCGCATGCGGTCGAGGGTGATCATCGCGCTCTCGTTCTTGCGCTGGACCTCCAGGCGCAGGGTGCGCAGGTTGACCCAGGTGATGTCATGGAAGATCGGGATCTTGAGGGCGCCGCCGTCCTTGATCACCTTCTGGCCGCTCATGCCAGTGCGCACGAAGGCGACGTCCTTGGGCGAGCGCACGTAGAGCTTCGCGAAGATGATGCCGATGGCGATCATCGCCACGGCGAAGCCCAGTCCGATGTAGACGTAGGTCATGATGCCGATACCGTCGTTTATGGATCCGTAGTCCATGCTTGCCTCCTCTCCGGCGCCGCGCGGCGCCCAGATCAAGGTCGGATCAGATTGGTTCGATCTGAACCGTGAATCTTGATCTATTCTAATAAGTTAGAGACTGATTCACGCTTCACACCCTCGCGGTGTGAAGCGATCAGGCTCTAGGCGTTGAAGATCGCGGGCGGCGTGATGGCCTCGAAGACGCTGCCGTCGCGGCGCACCAAGAGGATCTCGGCGCCGATGTCGAAGCTCGCGTCGGGTCGGGCCGACCGCACCCGCACGAAGTGCAGGTTGCCGTGGGCGTCCATCACCCGGGCCTTGCCGGCGGTCTCCCGCTCGACCGGTCCCAGGGTCACGGTGGCGATCTCGCCCACGAGGTCTTCGGGGGTGATGGCGTAGGTCTCGTCCTTCGGCAGGACCCGGCCCAGCACGCGGCTGGTCGCCCGGGTGGCCGGGAAGGCGGCCGCCAGGGCCAACGGCCCGACCAGGACGGAGGGCAGGAGCCCGACGAAGCCGGTCGCGAAGGCTTGAACGGCGTAGCCGGTGCCGGCGAAGCTGGACAGGAATATGATCAGCAGTACCAGCATCGGCACGCGCCCGGCGTTCAGCCAGCCGAAGAACTGCTCCAGGATCCCGGGCTCGCCGAGGTCGAGGTCCGCGTCGATGTCGGCCTCGGCGTCGAGCTCCGCGTCGAGGTCCGGCAGCAGTTCGTCCATAGCCTCGGTAACGCCGAGGCCGAGCAGCAGGCTCAGGAACTGGACGATCGCGATGACCAGGGTGATGACCGCGGCGACGGTGAAGGGACCGTTCTGCGGTGCCAGAAAGAAGTCGAGCGTGTTCATGTCTCTTTCCCCTTTCGTCGGTCTCTCGGTCCTTTGCGCACACCTCCGTTCGTCTAGAGTTCAGCCGGCCGATCAGGAGCCCTTCTTCAGGCGGGCCTTCTGCTTGGCCAGGCGCTCGCGGATCTGGTGCTTGCGGCGCAGCTCGGCCAGCTCCTCGAGGTCCTTGCTGCTGATCTCGCCGGTCTCGCCCGGCACGCCGGTCAGGTCCTCGCCCAGCCGCTGCGCCTTCTCGATGGCGGCGCCGGCCTTGGCCGCGGCGCCGCGCTTGGCCGCCGGGGTCCCGGACCCGGGGCCGCCGTTGCCGGCCTTGCGGAGGTCGCGCAGGCGGTCCTGGGCCTCGCGCCGGCTGGCCTGCAGGGCGTTCAGGGAGTCCGCCAGCTTGGCGGCGTCCTCGACCGCGTCGGCGACCGCCCGCTTGAGCAGGGCGACCTGGTTCTCGATATCGAGCTGGCGGGCGACCCCGGCCTCGGCCAGCGCCTCCTTGCCGTCTTTGATGGCGAGGTCGACCTTTGCCTGCAGCTCCTCGTGCTCGGCTTCAAGGTCGCTGATACGGCGCTCCAGGTTGAACTTGGTCGCCTCGGCCTTGCCGATCTCGGTGCGGACCTCGGCGGTCGCCTCCTCGATCTCGCGGACCGCCTGTTCCATGACCGGAACCGGGGCCGCCTGTTCGGCCTGCGACAGGGCGTTGTGGGCGACGCCTGAGACCAGGCGGGATATGCGGGACAACAGCTTGTCGGACATCGGTGCCTCCTTTCGCGCACGCGCGTGTTCCACGGCCTGGTCCGGCAGCTCCGCCCGGATGGCGAAGATCCAGTCGCCCTCCTCGTAGGCGAGCTGGCCCCGGGCCACCGTCGGGATCGCGCGGACGTAGCCCGTGAAGGCACAGGGCAGGACCACGCGGCCGTCGAGGGTGGCCAGCGACAGGCGATCCACGGAGCGCAGGCTGTGCAGATGCCGGTCGTAGGGCAGCGGACCCGTGGGCGAGACGGGCAAGGTCGGCCCTAGCTGACGGATCCGGAAGGCGACGTGCTTCAGGCAGAGCACCGCGGACTGCGCCGGCAGGCCGTAGTCCTCCCGCAGGCGCCGGTAGTAGAGGCGGTGCAGCTGAACCTGATCCGTGACGTGGCTTTCCATGACCTCCTCGATCAGCCAGTTGGCGGCCTCGGCGTAGCGCTCCGCGTAGCGGCGCAGCGCGTCGGCCTGCACCTCGTCCGGCTCCAGGACGAAGATCGCGCGGCTGGCCTTCATCTCATCCACCTCCTCTATAAGGGGAGATTTTGTCCTTTTTTCAAGGACAGATTTTGTCCCTATGTTAACCATTTCCGCCTGCCCGGAAAAGCGTGGCGAAAGGCCTTGGATTTCTGGGAAAAAGGGGGCCCGGCAGAGGCCGGTGCGCCTGCGGCCCGGTTTAGGTCGAAGCAGGTCTGGGCAAGCACTTCCTGCCCTCGATGGGGGAGGGTAGAGGAGGGGGCGGCGGCCGCAATATCTCCGCCAAGGACCGGGTTCTCAGCTGGCTCCAGCCCCTCCGAACCCCCGCCATGAGGGGAGGGGCACGTGATCGAAGTTCGGGGCGCGGAACGCTTCGGTCCGGGCCCAGCTTGATCTAGAGCGGGATGATTTGAAGTTAATTGGACTTCAAATCATCCCGCTCTATTTCAACAGTTTAGAGCACGATTCAGATATGAGGTTAGTTCAACCTCATATCATCGCGCTCTAGGCCCCCGAGGGGGCCCTGGGGCGCTCGAGCCGGTAGACGAAGCAGTCGTCGGCGCCGAAGCGGCGGCGCGCCACGCGCCAGAAGCCGAGCCGCTCGTAGAATCGGTGGGCGCGGGTGTTGCGCGCGAGCGGATCGACTAGGACCGCCGTCACGCTGGGGTCGGCGAAGCAGCGCGCCAGCGCCAGGCGCATCATCTCGGTCCCGTAGCCACGGCCGAGGTCGGCCGCCTCGCCGATCCAGATGTCGATGGCGCGGAGCCCCGCCTCGACCTCGCCCCAGTAGTGGGTTTCCTCTTCCGCAGGATCGATGATCTGGATGACTCCGAGGGCACGGCCCTCGGTCTCGGCGATCAGCAGCTCGCGCCAGGCGAGGCGGCGCGGTAGCTCCGCCGTCCAGTCGAAGGCATCGTCGCTGCCGCTTGCGGCGGCGACGTGCGGCTGACTGTCCCAATGCCGGAGCCGGTCCAGGTCCGAGGTGGTTGCTGGGCGGAGGATCATGCCGGCGGATCTATGCCCGATCGGGAAGGCGCGGCAAGCCGGAATTGAGCCCTCGAGATCGGCCTGCGGCTTGCTTGCCCCGCTGGGGGGCCAAGTCTAGAGTAGCGGCCGTTTTCCTCGGGGGAGTCCGCTGAGTGGACTACATCTCGACGCGGGGCCAGGCTCCCGCGCTGCCATTCGACGAGGTGCTGCTGACCGGGCTGGCGCGCGACGGCGGGCTTTACCTGCCCAGCGCCTGGCCGCGCTTTTCGCCGGACGAGGTCCGCGGCTTCGCCCGGCTGAGCTATCCGGAGCTCGCCGGGCGGGTGCTGGCGCCCTTCGTCTCGGGCGTGATCCCGGAGCCGCGCTTCGCCGAGATCCTGGAAGAGGCCTACGCCGGCTTTGGCCACGCCGCGGTCGCGCCGCTGAAGCAGCTCGGCCGGAGGCTCTGGCTGCTGGAGCTGTTCCACGGCCCGACCTTGGCCTTCAAGGACTACGCACTGCAGGTCGTCGGCCGGCTCTTCGACGAGGTCCTGGGCGCCCGCAGCCGTAACCACAGGATCACCATCATCGGCGCGACCTCGGGCGACACCGGCTCTGCAGCCATCGAGGCCTGCCGCGACCGCGAGCGGGTCGAGATCTTCATCCTCCATCCCCAGGGCCGGGTCACGGAGGTCCAGCGCCGCCAGATGACCACGGTAGAGGCGCCCAACGTCCACAATCTGGCGATCGAGGGCAGCTTCGACGACTGCCAGGACCTGGTGAAGGCCATGTTCAACGACCCGGACTTCCGCGAGGAGACCGCGCTGGCCGGCGTCAACTCGATCAACTGCGCGCGGATCCTGGGCCAGATCGTCTACTACTTCGCCGCCGCCGCGGCCCTGGGCGCGCCGGCGCGCCGGCTCAGCTTCGCGGTGCCGACCGGCAACTTCGGCAACGTCTACGCCGGCTACGCGGCGCGCCAGATGGGGCTGCCGATCGAGCGGCTGATCGTCGCCTCCAATGTCAACGACATCCTGACCCGCTTCTTCGAGAGCGGCGCCATGGTGATCGACGAGGTCCGGGCGACCTACTCGCCGAGCATGGACATCCAGATCTCCAGCAACTTCGAGCGCCTGCTCTACGACCTGCTCGGCCAGGACGGCCGGGCGGTGGCCGAGACCATGACCCGCTTCCGGGCCTCCGGCCGCTTCGAGCTCGACCGTGCCGCTTGGCAGGCCTCCCTGGAGCTTTTCACCGGCTTCCGCCTCGACGAAGCCGGCACCCTGGCCGCCATCGAGCGGATCCACCGGACGACGGGCGAACTGCTCGACCCGCACAGCGCGATCGGCGTGGCCGCGGCCGAGGCCCGGCTCGACGGGCTTGAGGGCCCGGTGGTCGCCCTGGCGACGGCGCATCCGGCCAAGTTCCCCGACGCGGTGGAGACGGCGAGCGGCGTCCGGCCGCAGCTGCCGCCGCGCCTCGCCGACCTCTACGATCGCGAGGAGCGCCTGCAGGTCCTGCCCAACGACCTGGCCGCCGTCCAGGAAGCGATCCGCCGCACCCGGGACCTCAGGGGCGCGGCGTGAAGCGGAGGACCGAAGCGACATGACGGTCGAGGTATCCCGTCTCGAGAACGGCCTGACCATCGCGAGCGACCGCATCGACGGGGTCGAGACGGCAGCCCTGGGCGCCTGGGTCGGGGTCGGCACCCGGCACGAGGCACCGGAGGTCAACGGCGTCGCCCACCTGCTGGAGCACATGGCCTTCAAGGGCACGGCGCGGCGCAGCGCCCAGGACATCGCCGAGGAGATCGAGGCCGTGGGCGGCCATCTCAATGCCTACACGAGCCGCGAGAACACCGCCTACTACGCCCGGGTCCTGGCCGACGATGTGCCCCTGGCGGTCGACATGATCGCCGACATTCTGCAGTACCCCAGTTTCGACGAGATCGAGCTGGCCCGCGAGCGGGAGGTCGTGCTGCAGGAGATCGGCCAGGCTCACGACACCCCCGACGACATCGTCTTCGACCACTTTCAGGAGACGGCTTATCCGGAACAGGCCTTGGGTCGCCCGGTCCTGGGGCGCGCCGAGGTCGTGCGCGGCCTCGGTCGGGACACCCTGGTCGACTACCTGGCCCGGCATTACCGCGGCCCCAACCTGGTGATCGCGGCGGCCGGCCGGGTCGACCACGACCGCTTCGTCGCCCTGGCCGAAGAGGCCTTCGGCGGCCTGCCGGCGGAGGCCGAGAGGCCCGAGCAGGAAGCGCACTATACCGGCGGCGAGTACCGCGAGGAGCGGGCGCTGGAGCAGGTCCACCTGGTCATCGGGCTGCCGGCGGTGGGCATCCGCGACCCGGCCTACTACACCCTGTCGGTGCTCTCGACCCTCTTCGGCGGCGGCATGTCCTCGCGCCTCTTCCAGGAGGTGCGCGAGAAGCGCGGCCTGGTCTACAGCATCTACTCCTTCACCGCGGCCTTCACCGACGGCGGCGTCTTCGGGATCTACGCCGGAACCGGCGCGGCGCAGGTCGGCGAGCTGGTGCCCCTGGTCGGCGGCGAGCTGCGCCGCCTGGCCGAGGACGCCGGGGCGGCCGAGGTCGCCCGTGCCAAGGCGCAGCTCAAGGCCAACATCCTGATGGGCCGGGAGAGCACCGGCGCGCGCTGCGAGCAGCTGGCCCAGCAGCTGCTGATCTATGGCCGGCCCCTGCCGGTGGCGGAGATCGTCGCCAAGATCGACGCCATCGACGTCTCGGCGGTGCGCGAGCTGGCCGCGCGCCTGGCCGCCGGGAGCCCGACCCTGGCCAGCCTCGGACCCCTGAACGGCGCCCGGCCCTTCGAGGACCTCGCGCGTTCCCTGGCCTGACCGCGGGGGCCGCCCCGGCATGTTCCTGCGGTTTCTCTATCCGGCCTCGGCCCGGCAGCTGCGCCTGGAAGCCGGGCGCATCTATCTGCGTGCGCCGCTGCCTGGGGATTGGAAGGTCTGGGCCGAGCTGCGCGCCGAAAGCCGGGAGTTCCTGGTGCC
Source organism: Kiloniellales bacterium (assembly GCA_030066685.1). Classification (NCBI taxonomy): domain Bacteria; kingdom Pseudomonadati; phylum Pseudomonadota; class Alphaproteobacteria; order Rhodospirillales; species Kiloniellales bacterium. The sequence goes on from JASJBF010000061.1 coordinate 8,098, forward strand.
CTGGGAGCCGACCTGGGCGCGTGACGCCTTGACCCGCCAGGCCTATAACCGCCGCCTCGGCTACTACGCCAGCGAATGGCGGCAGGGCTCGGGCCATGCCTTTTTCGTCCTGCGCGCGGCGGACAACCAGCTCCTCGGCGGGCTGTCGCTGCTCAACGTGCGCCGCGGCGTGGCCCAGACCGCCAGCCTGGGCTATTGGATCGGCCGCCCCCATGCCCGCCAGGGCTACATGACCGAGGCCATCTCGGCGGCCCTGGACTTCGCCTTCGCGCGCCTCGGCCTGCACCGGGTCGAGGCCGCCTGCCTGCCGCACAACGGGCCCAGCCGCGGGCTCCTGGCCAAGTCCGGCTTCCGCGAGGAGGGCTTCGCGCGCGACTACCTCAAGATCAACGGCCTCTGGCAGGACCACGTGCTCTTCGCGATCCTGCGCGACGACCCGCGGCCCAGGCCCTAGTCGGGGTTGGCAGCGAACGCCGGATCCTCAGGAGGCTTGCGCCAGGGCGACGCCGTCGCTGCGCAGGAGGTAGCCGATGTGGACCATACGCACGGCGTGCTCCGCCGCGTGGGACAGCAGCTTCTCGCCGTCGTCGATGGCCTCGTCGAGCGAGCAGGGGTGCTTGATGATGCTCATGTAGGCATCGATGCCGTGCTTCAGGTTGGCATAGGCGCCCTTGCCGATGCTGCCGGCGAGCACGATCACCGGGATGTCCGCGCGCTTCGCCAGGCCGGCGACCTCGGCCGGCACCTTGCCGTAGGGCGTCTGGCCGTCCAGGCGGCCCTCGGCGGTCAGGACCAGATCGGCGGCCGCGACCTGCGCCTCGAGGTCGAAGTAGCGCAGGATCACGTCGTAGCGGGGCTGCAGGCTGGCGCCCAGGAACACGGCCAGGCCGGTCCCGAGCCCGCCGGAGGCGCCGCTGCCGGGGTCCTGGCCGACCTCGACGCCGAGGTCGCGGCGGATCGCGCCGGCGTAGGTCTCCAGCGCCTGCTCCAGCTCCACGACCATTTCAGGCGTGGCACCTTTCTGCGGGCCGAAGACCCGGGCGACGCCGCGCGGTCCCAGGAGGACGTTGTGCCAGTTGACCGCCGCTTCGATCGTGATCCGGTCGAGGCGGGGATTGCGGCCCGAGAGGTCGATGCGGCGCAGGCGGGCGAGCTCGGCGCCGCCGAAGCCGATCTGCCGGCCGTCTTCGTCCAGCAGGCCTACCCCAAGGGCCTGCGCCATGCCGGCACCGCCGTCGTTGATCCCGGAATCCCCGCAGCCCAGGACGATGCGCTCGGCTCCAGCGTCCATGGCGTGCTGGATCAGCTCGCCGACGCCGTAGCTGGTGGTGAAGCGCGGATCGCGGCGCTCCGCCGGCACCAGCCGCAGGCCGGCCGCGGCGGCCATCTCGATCACGGCGGTTCTCTGCCGGGTGCCGCCGAGAAAGCCGAAGTGGGAGTCCACCGGCTCGCCGACCGGGCCGGTCACTCGAACTCGGTGGATCCGGCCGCCGGTCATCCCGGCCAGGCATTGCGTGAAGCCCTCGCCGCCGTCCACGACCGGCACCTTGGCGACCCGGGCGGTGGGCAGCGCAGTCCGGACGCCGTTCTCGATGCACTCGGCCGCCCGTTCGGCACTGAGGCTCTCCTTGAAGCCGGAGGGGGCAATCAGAATTCGCATGTCTGGCACTCCTTTTCGTTTTCGTAGCTTCGGTTCCCGGAGGAGGCCCCGGCCTAGAGCCCGCCGGATAGCGGCAGCCCCAGGGAGGGCCAGATCCAGAGCGCGAAGACCAGCAGCAGAACGGCGTGGAACGGCAGCAGGACCGCGCTCAGCTTGAGCAGGTCCCGCGGTTCGAAGGTCTGGGCGTCGAGCTCACTCATCATGGCCAGGGGCTTGGCGCTGACCGGCAGGGTCAGGCAGTAGCCGGTCGCCACCGCGAGCATGAAGCCGAAGGCGGAGGCGTTGTGACCCAGGGCGGCCGCCAGGGGTAGCACCATTGGAACCAGGATCGAGATCCGCGCCGTGCGCGAGGTGACCACCAGGTGCGACAGCAGGCCCAGGCCAATGGTGAGGGACACGAAGGTCGGCAAAGAGCCGCGGTCGCCGGACGCGCTTTGGAACAGACCCTCGATGACCCAGGCCGCGCCGCCCGAATGGACCAGGGCGTCGCCGAGCTGCAGGCAGGCGGCCATGAAGATCAGCAGGTTCCAGTCGACGCCCTTGACCGCCTGCTTGAGGGTCAGGACGCCGACGCGCGGCGCGGTCACGGCCAGGGCGCCGAACAGGGCGACCGTGGCGTTGTCCAGGCCGTGGAGCGCTTCGCTGCACCAGAGCAGGACCAGGGCCAGGGCGACCGCAAGCACGAACCACTCCCGCGGGCTGAGGCCGCCGCGCGACATCGCCGCCGACTCGGCGGCGAGGTCAAGGCCCTGGCGCCGCTCCTCGGCGTTCAGGAAGATCCGCAGGATGACCCAGGCGGCGCCGAAGCAGGACAGCAGCGCGAAGGGCAGGCCGAGCAGCATCCAGCGCAGGTAGCCGATCCGCTCGCCCTCGAGATGAAGGATCGTGTCGGCGGCGAGCACGTTGCCGCCGGCGCCGATCAGCGAGCCGGCCGAGGACAGCAGGACCACGGTCGGGATCAGCAGCGCCAGCGCCTTGGTGATCCGGGGGTTCGGGATCTGTGCCGCCACCGCCAGGAAGACCGGCAGCAGCAGGGCGGCGCGCCCGGAGGTCGCGGGCATGACCAGGGCCAGCGCGATCATGCCCGCGGTCATGCCGTAGACCGCCTGGCGCAGGCTGCGGGCGTGGCGCAGCAGGAGCCCGCTGCAGCGCGCCGCCAGCCCCGAGGCGGTGATCGCGGCGGCGAGCACGAAGGCGGCCAGCAGGAGGGCGATCATGCCGTCCCCGAAGGACGAGAGGATGCCGGCCTCGTCGGGGCCGGCGCCCAGGGCGGCGCCGATGACCAGGACCGCAAGCGCGATGAAGGTCTTGTCCAGCTTGGTGCCGACCCAGAAGATCACCGCCGCCCCGAAGGTTCCCAGGGCGATACAGCCTTCGGCGGAGAGATCGGCGGCCCCGAACCAGAGGCCGGCGGCGAGGGCCGCGGTCAGGCCGAGGGCGCCGGCAAGACGCCAGCCCGGGGCCGTAGCCCTCGCAAGGCCGTTTTCCCGAACAACACTGGAACCCAGGCCGGGACTCCGGGCCCGCGGGCTCCGACGCCGGTGATCGTCCCAGTCCGAATGAAAGGTCGTCATCTGTCAGGCCACTCACCAAGGCTTTGGCGGCCAGGGCTCGCCGGGGCGCGGCCGGAAGTAATATACTACCTAAGGTAGTAGCTGCTTTGCCGCATATGCTCTCTCTCCCCTGGATAGTCAGCTTTTCCGCATGACAGAAACGTTGTCGGAAAATTAACGACAGATGACAGAGATGTGAAAATACAATTTAAGGACGTGTCTCTCGGACCTGGATGGCGGGCCGGTGCCGGATTGTTGCCGAGCGGCCGATCCGGGGGGGCTCCTTCCCCGGCGGGCGCGGCCCGCCGCCGGATCAGGCGTGGCCGGCGTCGCCCGAGAGCATGGTCAGGTCGAAGCCGAGCTTGTTGATCGCCTGCTCCCACTTGTCGTCGAGGTTCTTGCCGAACAGCAGCTCCCGGTCGGCCTCGACGTGCAGCCAGCCGTTGGCCTGGATCTCGGAATCCAGCTGCCCGGGCCCCCAGCCCGCATAGCCCAGGGCGAGAAGGCTGTGCTGCGGACCCTGGCCCTTGGCCATGTCCCGAAGTATCTCGATCGTGGCGGTCAGCGCGACCCCGCCGCCGACCTGAAGGGAGCCTTCGTGCAGGTAGTCGGTCGAATGCAGCACGAAGCCGCGGCCGGTCTCGACAGGGCCGCCGAAATGCACACGGATCTGGTCGTCGGCGCCGGTGGCGTCGATGCCGAGCTGGGTCAGGAGGTCGGGAAAGGTCAGGGAGCCGACCAGGCGGTTGATCACCAGCCCCATGGCCGCTTCTTCGCTGTGGGCGCAGAGGTAGACCACGCTCCGGGCGAAACGCGGGTCCTGCATCGTCGGCATGGCGATCAGCAACTGACCGGTCAGGTAGCCGTCTTCGTCTTCGGTCATGGTCGAGGCGCGCCGCCCTTCACCTAGGCTCTCGTAGCTGTCCCAAGATCTACACAGCATTGTGACATCAGCGTGGCGTCGACGCCATGGCCTGCCCGCCCTATATTCAGCCACGAATCCCGGGGCATGAGATGGAGGGCGACGGCCTCATGCACAGCCGCTTTGCCGGCGCGGCCTTGATTTTCCTGGCCGGTCTGATTCTGGCCCTGTCACCCGCCGCGCCGGCTTTGGCCGCGGCCGGCGACTGGGTGGAGACCGAGCAAGGCCGGCTGCGCCTGGTCTCCGCCGCCGAGGGGGTCGCCGCCGAGGGCCGGCTCGACCTGGGGCTGCAGTTCCAGCTGGAGCCGGGCTGGAAGATCTACTGGCGCTCGCCCGGCGATGCCGGCTATCCGCCAAGGCTCGACTGGAGCGGCTCGCGCAACCTGGCCGATCCGGCCCTGTCCTGGCCGGTGCCCGAGCGCTTCTCGCTCTTCGGCCTGGAGACCTTCGGCTACGGCGACGAGGTGGTCCTGCCCATCGCCGCCCGCGCCGCCGATCCGGGGCAGGGGGTCGCCCTGGCGGCCAAGGTCGACTTCCTGGTCTGCGAGGAGATCTGTATCCCCCTGGAGGCGGATCTGGCCCTTACCCTGCCGAGCGGCCCCGCGTCCTCTTCCAGCCACGGGGTCCTGATCGAGACCTACCGGCGGCTGGTCCCCGGCCAGGGCGCCGAGGCCGGCCTGGGCCTCGAGAGCGTTGGCCTGACCGGGGACCTGGAGACCGCGGTGATCGAGGCCCGGGCGACCTCCGAGACCGCCTTCGACAGCCCCGACCTGCTGGTCGAGGGGCCGCCGGCCTTCAGTTACGGCAAGCCGGAGGTCGCCCTGGAGGACGAGGGCCGCAGCGCGGTGATCCGGGTGCCCGTGCTGGCCCGCAGCGGCGCCCGCTCGGTGATCGAGGGCAAGCCGCTGACCGTGACCCTGGTCGACGGCCGACGCGGGCTGGAGACCACCGTGATTGCCCGCTTCGCCGAGGGCGCCGCGCCGCCCTTCGACCTTGCCGCCCTGGCCGTGATCCTCGGTCTGGCCTTCATCGGCGGGCTGATCCTCAACGTCATGCCCTGCGTGCTTCCGGTGCTGTCGCTCAAGCTGCTCTCGGTGGTCTCCCACGGCGGCGGCGAGCGGTCCCAGGTGCGGCGCGGCTTCCTCGCCTCCGCCGCCGGCATCGTGGCCTCCTTCCTGGCCCTGGCGCTGCTGGTCCTCGGCCTCAAGGGCGCCGGCATGGCGGTCGGCTGGGGGATCCAGTTCCAGCAGCCGCTCTTCCTCGTCGGGATGATCCTGGTCCTGACGCTCTTCGCCTGGAACCTCTTTGGGCTCTTCGAGTTCCACCTGCCCAAGGCGCTCGGCGGCCTCGGCGCCCAGGGCGACGACAGGAGCCTGGCCGGGTCCTTCTGGACCGGGGCCCTGGCGACCCTGCTCGCGACGCCCTGCTCGGCGCCCTACCTGGGCACCGCCGTCGGCTTCGCCCTGGCCCGCGGACCGCTGGAGATCGTCGCCGTCTTCCTCGCCCTTGGCCTGGGCATGGCGCTGCCCTACGTGGTGGTCGCCGCGGTGCCGGCCCTGGCGACCCGCCTGCCGCGGCCCGGCGCCTGGATGCTCTGGGTCAAGCGGGTCCTCGGCCTGGCCCTGCTTGGCACGGCGGTCTGGCTGCTCGCCGTGCTCTGGCGCGAGAGCGGGCTGGCCGCGGCCCTAGCGGTGGCGGTCATGGCCCTGGCCACCGCCCCGGTGCTCTGGCTCGACCTGCGGCGCAAGCTTGCTCCGGGGGTGGCCCTGGCGGCGATCCTGGGCCTGGCCCTGGCCGCCTTCATCTCGCCGCCGACCCTGGGCAACCCGGTGGCACCGCGGAGCGCCGGCGGGGCCGGCGACTGGCGGCCCCTGGAAGCGGCGGGCATCGCGGGCTTGGTCGCCCAGGGCAAGGTGGTCTTCGTCGACGTGACCGCGGACTGGTGCGTGACCTGCCAGTACAACAAGGTGCGGGTCCTGGACGACGGCCGGGTGGCCGAGCGCCTGGAGACGGAGGGGGTCGTCACCCTGCGCGGCGACTGGACCCGGCCCGACCCGGCGATCTCCGCCTACCTGGAGAGTTTCGGGCGCTACGGCATCCCCTTCAACGCGGTCTACGGACCCGGGCTCCCCAGCGGCAAGGCCCTGCCCGAGCTGCTCTCGGTCGACGACGTGCTGGCGGCGCTCGACGAGGCCGCGAGCGTGCCGGTCACGGAAAGCCGAGTTTCGCGCACGCCGTGATCGCGTGAACGTTATTCGGCGTGTTGGTGACTTTTCCGGTCTCGAAAGCATCTAAGGCTGCGTAGGCGTCACGAGGCCCCGTCTTGGGGTCGGAGGCCTGCGATCCGTGCCGGTGTCCGCAAGCGCTGCGGACATCACTCCGCAATCTCAGGGAGACCCTCTGCGTCATGCCCGACAGTGCCACCATGACCATCGCCGGTCTCGCCGTTCCCAAGGTGAACGCCGCGACCCTCATGACCGTCCTGATCGCCGGTGCCATGGCGACCGTCGCCTTCGACTTCTTCGGCCAGAGCCTCAGCCCCATGCTCGGCTTCTCGAAGCTGGCGCCGGTCCCGCTCGCCAACGCCGTGATCAGCGTCATCTTCGGCCAGGGCTACGGCCCCGGCGCCCATTTCCTGCATTACATGGCGGGCATGATCGCCTATCCGGTCGGCTGGATGTTCCTCGCCAGGCCGATCGCCGACAAGGTCGCGCCAGGCCTGCCCTGGCCGATCTCCTCAGCGCTCTACGGCGTCGCGCTCTGGGTCTTCGCCCTCTACGTCATGGCGCACCTCATCGCCGGCAACCCGCCCTTCCTGGGCTTCACCGGGATCACCTGGGTCGCCCTGGTCGGCCACGTGGTCTTCGCGGTCGTCGCCGCCTGGGTCGTGCGCTGGCGCGAGCGCTCCTGACCATCCACCGCCATCCAGGGGAAATGCGGGCCGCCGAGGAAATCGGCGGCCCGCGAACTTTACAGCCCCACCCGGTCGTGCCTATCTACACCCAAGGGCGCGCAAGGGGCGCGCCGGCAGCGGATTCGGCTAGAACGGGAGGACAGACATGGCCATCCAGGTGGGCGACAAGGTCCCGACCGCGACCCTCTATCACATGACCGGCGACGGGCCGGCGGCGATCACGACCGACGAGATCTTTTCCGGCAAGAAGGTGGTGCTCTTCGCGTTGCCCGGCGCCTTCACCCCGACCTGCTCGGCCCAGCACGTTCCGGGCTACCTGAAGAATGCCACGGCGCTGCGCGACAAGGGCGTCGACACCATCGCCTGCCTCTCGGTCAACGACGTCTTCGTCATGGGCGCCTGGGGCAAGGACCAGGGCTCCGAAGGCCAGGTCCTGATGCTCGCCGACGGCAGCGCCGACTTCACCAAGGCGGCCGGCATGGAGCTGGACCTGACCGCCCGCGGCCTGGGCGTCCGCTCGCACCGCTACGCCATGGTCGTCGAGGACGGCGTGGTCAAGGCGCTGCACCTCGAGGAGAACCCCGGCGAGCTTGCGAACTCCAGCGCGGAGTCGATGCTGGCCGAACTCTGATCTCTCGGCCCCGAACGGGTTTTGAGCGGCGGTCCCTGGGGCCGCCGTTCGCCTTTCGGGGTGCCGCCCGCGCGGCTCAGAAGCAGTATTCCATCTCGAGGAAACGTGCGCGGAAGGCGATCACCGCCTCGCGCCAGTGCTCCTTCGGCTTGCCGGCGGGCGCCCCGATAGCTTCGGCCAGCAAGGCGGCGAGGTCGCGGAAATCGGCCTCTTTCATGCCGTAGCGGGTCATCTCCTGGGTGCCCATGCGCACGCCGCTGGCCGCGGCGAAGCTCGGGTCGTCGTGGAAGGCCTGGGGGTTGGTGATGATGTTGTTGGCCTCCAGGCGGTCGGCCACGACCTCGCCGTGGGACCGCGCGCTCCGCAGCAATACCTGGTGGGTCTCGGTGAAGTCGCAGTCCGGATCGCCTTCCAGGGTCAGCCCCTGCCCCTCCAGGGCGCGCGCAAAGGCCTTGGCGTTGGCGATCACCTGCCTGGGATAGTCGTCGCGGAACCGGACCATCTCATAGGTCGCGCCCAGCAGGCCGAGCAGCGTCCCCAGATGATGGTTGCTGACGTGACCGGGAAAGGCCCGGGTCTCGATCTGGCGCCACAGCGGCTCGAAGGCCGAGCCGGGCTCGATGTTGCTCAGGATCACCCCGCGCTGCGGACCGAAGAAAGTCTTGTGGGTCGAGCCGGTGACGAAGTCGGCCCCTTCCTTCAGAGGCTGCTGGTAGTAGGGGCCGAGCAGCCCCAGAACGTGGGCGCCGTCGTACATGATGAGCGGCCGTTCGGGGTTGTCGCGGCCCCATTCGTCGTGGACGAAGCTGGCGATCTCCTCGACCGGCTCCTTGTGGATGATGACGCTGCGCCCGAAGACCAGGAGCTCCGGCCGGGTCTCGGCGATCAGGCGTTTGGTCGCCTCGACGTCGATGCGATGCGGG